>JAJBTP010000179.1 GCA_020860805.1 Tannerellaceae bacterium
AACGTTTGCAAAATCTAACCGAGCATCGACCTCCTTTGTCGATTTTCGTGTAATGTCTGTATAAATACTTAAAGATTTGAAATTTAATTTTTTCATACTTGTTGAATTAACTATGGTGATTTAATAATTGTGCATAATAATTACTTCTTCCCTGAGATATAAGGAGAATCTCTAAAACATCTCCAGCTCCCATCTCCACATTTTATGTCCATCTTCCTCCGTTATAATTTAGGAAGTAAAGACTGGTTTGACCACTTTGAAATGCCAATATAAAATTTTGAGTATTGTCATATTCAGCAACAATTCTTACATGCAAGCAAAAAGAAGTAGTACCTAAAAATTCCCGCATGATATCCAAAGTCGGTAAATAAACATACCGGCGAGTAGTATTATATATTACCATGGTTGTTCCAAAAGAAAAATCCAGAACGGCAACATCATTTGCATTATTGAAGTGCCCTAATCCAGCTAATCCACCGTGACAAACAATTGCTCCTTGTGTATACAATGCTACATTTTGATTTATTACATTGTCACTAATAATTTTTACTGCGGGATAATAATAATCACCAATTTCAGGATTCATTTGTCTATAAAAATATGCTGCAGAATAACACATTTTATCGTCTTTCAATGCTGGATCAGCTCCATCACCAATAGCAACTTTTATATTCGCAATATCTCCTGGCTCAAAATACATTCGTTGTCTTTGGAGCCTAATGAGTCCAGGTGTTATATACGCCAGGTTTTGTTTATAATTAGTAGTGGTCCACTTACTAATATCTCCATAATAAAGACCTTGATCATCTATTGAAAAATATCCAAGAGAACCTCCTTTTCCTGCAGAAATTCTACCGGTTATATTAACATCATTTGCTTCCAGATAACCAGTGATAAAGTTTATATACAGATTTGGTTTAAAACTTCCTGTTGGTTTACCATTAGCATCCTCTTTGAAGTCTTTATAAGTTGCAGAACCGGAACCTTTCTGTGACATCATTTTATTATTATGGAACACGGCTCCTCCCACAAGTGCAAAGTCTGCCATCAGTATCTTTGCATAAATTGCGTCATAATTTTCAAAAGGAATCCAGGTAGCTTTTTCCCCATTAATCTCATAGTCACTTTTAGGATTTATTCCGGTAAAACTACCTTCTTTGTTCAAATAATAATATACATCTGTATCCGGATTGCCGGTATCATATAGCACAAAAGGAGCCGTACTTTCAGTCCGGGTATATTTTGTTCCTATCAACCAGACCCCTGCAGGATATAAAAGAGGACCGGGTTTACCGGTTTCTCCCTTCTGGATGAATTTAACGGTTGTAATTCTGCTAACTTTTGTCATAATGAACTATCAGCCATGATGATTACATCGATATCACTATTAGCCTGGGAACACATCGTGTACGTTATTGTGGCAGTCGCTTCTTTGGTTTTACCACTATTTGTTGTGGAATAAAGAAGATCCCCTTTGGAGTCGGAAAAGATGAATTGGAACTTACCGATAAAATCAGATATAGGGGTTTTACTTGTATCTCCTCGCTTTACACAGCTTGGAGAATATTTTACCGTATCACCTTCGTCCTCTATGGTTTCATTTTCCGGAGTAGGATTCAGTAAGATTACAATTGGATCACTGGCATCGATGATCGTTTGTGTGTCAAATCCGAGCATTTCTCCATCTTTAAATACTTCAACTTTATACTGGCTGTAACTATCTACCATGTCAGCTGTAATAGTTACGATTGCAGTTGTTAAAGAAGTTACCTGAGTCCAGGATCCACCGGTTGCCCGGTACCATTTATAAGTAAGCCCGGTCGTAAATTCCGTATCTCCATCAAAAACCATGGCTTTAATTTTTACGGATCCGTTCTCCGTCCGGATAGTGAACAGATTATCATCTGCAGCTGCAATAGTCACCCGGTAAGGAGAACCTGTTTGTTTTTCAATACGTACGGTGTATTCAGCTTCCAGTTCATCTGTAATGTTACCATAACTGACTGTCGCTTTAGCGGTAAGGGTTCCTGAAAGGAGCCCACTTACAACAACCAGGTTTTTAAGAATTTTCAGTCCTGGAATCCTATCTTCCCGGCTTACTTGTTGGAAGTAGTTAATGTAGTTAGTTGTTGTACAAAGACCGGTATTGTCAAATGATAGTTTAGTGTTGTTATAATACCATTCAATAGCTGTTGGAATTGCAATACCTTCTGCAACCCGGCTACTGGTAGCTACGAAATAGACAATCGGTTGTTTACTCGTATCAGCTTCCCAGTCAGGAATAACCGTATAACCGGAAGACGCTCCTCCCTGGTATCCCTGATAGATGTCTCCGGAAGGGCATGTCAGGACCGGTATATAAGTCCCTCCCTTGGGACGAAAAGTCACTTTGGTTACTGCACTGGACTGACTCATCTTGATTTCCTCCTTTTATTAGAGATTTGTGATAATTCTGATGTTTTATCTTCATCAGTGATAGAATTCTGCTCTTCGTTTGGAGCAGGATCTTCTGCAGGAGAATCATTTGGCTCTTCCGGTAAATTCTCCGGTAAATCTTTTTCGCAACCTTCCATAATAGGTACCGGTTCCTCTGTACCTTTTAGTTCATGCTTTCCCTGGTTTCTTTCTATTATTACTCCACCAATATACCGGCATCTTTCTTCCAGGGTTTCACCCACTATTCCGGCCACATCCCTGTTGCCATAAAATATAATTTCCATCTGCAGCTTTTTGCCGGATGTCTGCCAACCCTAACTGCTCAGCAGTAAAGGGTGATACTTTGATATATTTTCCCATATATAATTGAATTGGTTTTAAAGATTAATTACCCCATAAAATATTTCCATCCTGATCCGTTAATTCATTCCCATCTTTATCTGTGAGGATACATAAGGGCCCCCGATCTTCAACCTCTAATCCTAAGTCCATACTTTTACCAGTTGAGTCTGTAATGGTAGTAGTGGAGATGGATGGTGCTTCTCCATGGGCGACCTTCTGCCAGGTTGCGCCTGCAGTTTCTTTTTTTTTGTGTACCAGGTTGCTCTGAGTATTGACAAAGGATTATTTATTATTTTTTTATTTGTTGTTACGATCAGTTTAGGATAGATTAAACTCTGGCCGGGAGCAATTTGACCCGGCACACCGCTGTAATCAAAATCAAAATCCGGTACACGCCGGCAAATCGTACATGTCGCCACCAGTGCACTTCCGGATGCCTGTTCCGGAAGGGTTTTCTCCATATTAGCATACTCTCCTTTACAAATGATTCCAACCTCTTCTCCCATAAACTCTCTATCAATAACAAGAGTATCATCATTTACACTCACCAGTTCCGGATCCAGCTGCGGATCAAATAACCTGATTGTATTTTCAAGCTGTTTAAACCACCAAAATTTCCGGCGTTCCTGTTTGGTTAGTATATCCTTCTCCAACTGCATAGTTGCTTTGATGGTTTGTCTTGGTACATCCTCAAACGGATTATAAAACACAGTAGTTGGCACATCTAATTTTAAACCAGGAATAGCCGGACTTTCATTAACACACACTATTTGATGTGAATCCTGGAAAACAAGTACTTGACCATTCCTGGGATCCACATATTCTGCATAAAAAAATAAAGTAAGAGGAGTTAGAACCTGTACATTTCGTTTAATTTTTATCCGGCCCTTATCTGTTCCGGAATCAGTAATCTCGTAGTTCAGATTGGATGCGTCAATTATCGCACCAGGTTTATCTTCTCCTTCCATCCATTTCATATTGGTAAGGGATGAATTAATCTTTCCGGAAACAACTCCGTCCCGATCAAAAACAACACACCGGGGTTGTAACACTAAAGGAGTTAATTCATAATCCGGAGCATACTCTGAAAAATCAAAAGAATAGGTCTGGCGAGCTGGGACACTTCCAGCAGGTATAATGCTAATACTCGCTTGAAGCGGTTTATAACTAAATCGTATGTTTTTCTTTTTCATTATCCAAATGGTATTTCTTGTTTTGCTTCTTTTACTTCGCCTCCGTCACGCAGGTAGGTCGTGTAGACGAATTTGCAACTCCCGTTATTGACAAACCGGTATCCGCCTACATCTTCAGTTGTAATATGCATGGAGCATCCGGCATCTGCTTTGGCTATGTTCCAGGCATTGTCTTCCAGGATGTCTCCGGTTTCCCGTGTCCAGGCGATATCGCTATCCAGTAAATCGGCAGTTACATCTGTATGGTGTATCCGGGCCACAATGGAGAGGGTGGTGTCTACTTCTCCGTAATCGAAGTCTAAGCCGTTGCTACTTACGATTTCGAGGGTGAATTCCGGATTGCCGGCTAACAGTAACCAGTCGGTTGTGTTCCACCGGGGTTCCTGCAGGGTTTTGTCGGCTATGCATTGGTATTTGCAGGAGTTGTGCCATACTTCGTGCGCAACGGTGTCTGTGTACCGGTAGGGTTCGTAGGAGGCGGCTACTATGGGACTCCAGATACCCCGGTCTATGCTGTCACGGATTATTTTTCCGTCATAGGTTATGCGGTGGATGTCCTGAACGATGATGCCGCGAGCATAGAGGTAGGGTTGTTCCGGGTTGATAGGCAGGTTGTCCGGTATGGGTAAGTTTTTAGGGAGGCCCAGTACTAAGGCCCTGTTCGCCGGTACGGTTGCGTAGTTGTCTACTTTGTCCAGGAATACGATTTCTCCGTCCTGGCTGGATAGGTACCAGGAAGATTGCCGGGCGGGGTTGGTGAAGTTTCCACGTCTGGCCAGATTCATGCCGGCAACAGGTGCGTAGTTTTTTCCGGCTGGTACTTCGCTGTCTGCTCCTAATACAACCAGGATTGTGTTGGCGGTGATGTTTACGTTTACGACTCTCATCCAGCTGGTAAAGAACCCACCTGTATGGTGATAAATACCATAAATAATATCATCGGTTGAAAATGGAACAATATCATCATCGTGCCGCTTCCGGATCCGGAGCAGGTAGGCATCTTCGTCTTCCTGTTGTACGGATTCGATTGTGCCTCCTTCCGTAAATATGTAGTCGCCTTCCTGAATGTTCAGCCGGTTGTAGATGAGCTCCATTACTTTCAGGTAAGAACGTACTTCGAGTGACTCCAGCTGGGCGTTGCCGTTTGTGTCAATGGCTCCGCCTTTGCCGGCAGACATGGAGTTGATGAAGTTCCGGGTTCGAAATTCCCTGGCTAATTCCGTTTCGTCTGCATAACCGGCTTTTATTTTTTTACCACCTACCAGGAGGTATTCTTCCAGGTAGGTTAATAGCTGGAGCAGGTCTATGTTGTCATGCACATGGCCAATGCCTCCGGTACCTTCGGCACCGTTGCCCAGAAGCCGGAACAAATAATCGGCCAGGTATCCGGCAGATACGGTTCCCCAGTTTTCGGCATAGGGACTTTGTACGGGAAAGAGTGCCCCCTCGGAAAGTGAAAGGCTGGGAAATTCAACCAACCGAGGGGGCGTGGTAAAAGAACCGACGTCCGGAATGTCTATTTCCAGGATTAATGGCAACGTGTCGGTTCTCTCTATATTTAGAAGAGGTTTGGTATCGGCAAACCGGTAGGTAAACCAGTAATGGCTGGGGATTTCTTCTGTGTTGTGGCTGACGGTGGATTCTGTTGTTACTATCTGCTGCAGGAGATCTCCGGTGAAGATGTATTTTTTGTGGCCGGGAAGAAGTCCAGCAGCCATTTGCGTTCCGCACGGGTCAGGTAGCCGGTGTTGCGGGCGTAGAGCCGTTCGGTGTCTGTCCGGTATTCGGATAGTGTGTGGTCGGTTTCCAGGAGGTTGTGGGTGTGTTCCACATTGAGTTCCTGCTCTCCGTAGGCCCGGAAGGTGTCGATACCTCCCAGTGAGTTTTCAAAGAGTATCCAGGCTTCGTCTTCAGCCCGCATTCCTTCTGCCTGGTACCGCTGGATATATGTGAGCCGGTTTCCTTCCGGATCCTGTATCCATACATCGTATGCACCTGGTAACCGGTTGTTGAGTTTGCCGGCTATGATGCCGTATTGTACCGGTATGGTGTAGGCATTTCCGGCAGTGAGATCGGCCAGTTTGATTTGCTGGGTTTGGTTGTTTTCCAGATAGGCCCTTATTTGTACAGAGCAGGTGACTGTTGCGTAATAAGTCAGAAACTCCGGTGTGTAGTAGGTTACCTTTTTCTGTGTGGGTTGCCAGGTCAGGAAGTTGTATGTAAGAAAGTTGGCCGGGGTGTTATTGAAGGCTGCAACACCGGCACGGATTACCCTCAAGGGATACGTTACTCAGACAATTACTTCAGTAAAATCGCCCACCAGGCTGGACTGGGTGTATGGGGCGTTTGTATCTTTAAAAAGGAAGGATAACTCATTTTCCACTACTTCCTGCAGGTCAATGGTAACCCGTCCGTCTGTTCCTGGCTGGTAGGTGCGCTCGATGATTGTTTGTGTTCCTTTTTTAGAACGAAGGAAACCAGTGCCGAAGCGGATAATATGAATTTATTCATGTTGCCGGATAGACTGAGTGCATCCGGTTTGGTAATTACTGTTGCCATTTGAGATATTTTTGAGCAAAGAAAGAGGTTGTTTTGCTGGCTATAAAGGACAATTATTTTCGTTTAACTGTGAGCCATACGGTGAGTGTTCCCGGTTCGGGATCTCTTGGTCCCTCTGAACCGTATGTGCTGTAAAATTGAACAGCATAGGTTTTTTGATGATGTCTTCCTCCGGCGTTGTATTGGGTTGCCGTAGGCGGGTCATAGAATAGAATGGCCGGTTCTTCATCAAATATGAATCTTGTTTTTGTGGGGTGAGAACCCCGCCAGTTTACTTCCCACTCGTATGCATGGGTCAGGCCGGCCAGACGGGTGCTTTCGGAGGTGGCCCGGCTGACGGGTTGATAGAGTTTGGTTGTTAAGAAGGTGCATTGCTGGGGTATTTTTTTACCTGGTATAAATTTAAGTTTATCGGGTACCATTTCCTGGCCCTGGTATAGTATTTTTTTGTATCCGGATAGAGAGGCTTTGAGTGTTTCAGGGAGTAAGGTGTCTGTCTGGATTTCAATCAGGGAGTTACGCAGTAGGGTGTCGTAGGTACGCCAGAAGTTTTCAAACAGTCCGTCCGGGCCATTGAATGAGAGGGTATAATTCCAGAGTCTTTTTCCTTCGTAGTCATAATTTAATACGGTTCCTCTGGCTCCGCCGTCCCGGTTATAGACCAAGCAGGGTATGATGTCGAGGTTGTCGTTTTCGTTGTCTGCAGTCAAATCTTCGTCTTCTTCCGCATTGTCCATTACGATTGTGGAGTTTAATGCACGGACCGGGCCAAGTACCGGTGTCATGGATGTGGTGGTACCCCGTACACCGGAAACGATCAAATAGCTATATGTGATTTCAGGAAGTGAAACGGGGATTTCTTTTTCTTCTATTTCGTATTTTTTATCGTCCATGTAATCGCATAGGATATTGCCTACCTGTTGTATTACTTTGGTTGTTCCTTTAAATCCGGTGCGGGTGAATACTCCGTTTATCGGGTTGTATTCTGCTTTGGGGTATTTTTTGAGCATGTCTATGAGGGATGAGAAGCTTTCGCTATTGAGTGTTTCTTTAACGGAGCTCCGGGAAACTCTTACTGAACCAATGCTACTACTACTGCTACTGCTTCTACTACTAACGGAAGTGCTACCGGATGATCTGTTATTCTCAATTACTTTGACCGATAGTTTTAGTTGTTTGAAGGTTTCCGGATGGTTTATGGTGGGCACTCCGGTAAAGTAGGGTGTCAGATCGGCTTCTGGTTTGGCTTCCATTGCTTCGTTGAATAGTACGATATGCATTTTCCGGGTTATTTCATCGGGTACGAATTCGCAGTTGAACAGGCTCCGGAATGCGTTTAATATGTCGCTCACCATGCAGTCCGGAAGGATTTGTGTGTACCTGATTTCTGCTTTCATCAGGGTATCAATGGTGTTGTTGAGTAGTACCATGCTCCTGAAGGGTTCGGTTTTGGTAAAGAAGTTGTCGGCATATTGGTATCCGAACCATGAGAAGATTTCGGATAGTAGGTGATGTACCCGGATGAAGGGTGAGATGTAGTAGCCGGCATCCAGTTGAATGGCTTTGTCGTCTACTCGTTTGGTGCGGGCTTCGGCATTTAGAAGGGTGTAGTATCCGTCGGCGGCTTTGCTGCCGTATCTGTTTATTGTGCCGTCGTCGGTGGATACCGGGAAGATTGCGAAGCGTTCATCGTAATTGATGAGCAGGTTACGGCAAAAAGTGATTGCTGCAGTGACGGAGTTGAACTGGATGACTTTTTTTCAAAGATTGTGGAGAGTTTTACGTCCTGTATTTTTTCGTAGAATGCACCGGTATTCAGGTAGAAGGAGGTGGATATCCCTTCTTTTTTGTTTCTGGAGAGGATGGCCTGCCGGGCCTGGAAGGAGAAGAGGCCGGTTTGTATGGTTGCATCAGCCCGCTGGGTGAGTTTGGTGATGCCGGTAATGTCGTCCGGCCAGGATAATAATTTCCGGTTCCGGGCGGTGGGTGGCAGCGTGATCGGCAGCGACTGTTCACCGTATTCGTTAAAAAACGGGTTGGTTCGTTCCATTTCCAGTGTTGTGTCCGGGCTTATATCGTAAGGTTCTCCGGAGGAATGTATGATTTTCATTTGCTACCTATGCTTTTGGATTTGTTATTGAGTTTTGCTGCTTTTTCGAATTCGGAGAGTAGTACCCAGGCTTGCACTCCTTCCTGTTCCAGTTTTTCTAATACTGTTATGAGGCGTTTGTAGTCTGGATTGTTACCTCCGGGTGTCTGGTTGGGTTCTGCTATCTGGGGTGTGGCTGCCGGTGCTCCAGAGATGCTTCCTCCTTTTACGTAGCCGGCGGCCATTCGCTGGCGGAGTATCTGGTTCATATCTATGGTGGCAATGTCGCCGGCCTGTTGGTGTTTGTCCAGGATATTTAATAGCGGAGCTACGGTTGGATTGGTAACAGCGGCGTTGCTGGCTACCCATTCTTTGCTCTGGCCGGTTGGACCGTCTCCCACAATGACGGTTGGTTTGTCTATGAATCCCCGTGCATCCGGATCATAGTCCGCATCCGGGAATTCTTTTTTATCCTGGGCACGTACTACATCTATTGTTCCTCCGTCCTGTTTGCCTACTACTACCCGTTTGCCGGTGGATGTGGATGATTTCTTTCCGGATAGGGTCATGTTTTTGACCTTATTTCTTTCAGCTACTGCAGAGGCTAACTGAGCGGCTCCGGTTACTCCCATGAGTGCGCCGGCTATGGCTCCGACAATAGGGCCTAACTGAGCATAAGCCTGCATAATGGCAGCAGCTGTGGAAGAGATGATTTCCGAACACCGGATTGCGAAGTTTACATCGGCATACTTTTTCTGGACTTCCAGTTTCTTTTCTGCTTTTTCCTGTTCCAGGCGTTCTACTTCTTCGGAGTTTCCTTTGGCTGCTTCGATTTCTACGTCATACCGGGCATCAATGGAGCCCATTTCTGCCTGTTGCAGGGATTGGATTGCGTTGGAGAATAGGTTCAGGTAGTAGTCGAATTGTTTTTTGAAACTATCCCGCCGGAGGTCCTGGACGGCTTTTTCGTAGTCTTTTTCGGAGATGAGTTTGGCATCCAGGTGTTCCTGAAGCTGCTGTAATTCTAATTCGTACTCTTCTTTCAGGCTTAAGAGGCCATACTGGTTCCGGATCTGGTTGATCCGCTTTTCGCTTTCCCGGACTAAATTCTCTTTGGCATGCTGGTAGGCTTCGTCCAGTTCGGTTGTATCCAGGTTGTGTTTTTCTGCGAGTTCTTTCCGGGCCTGGTAGGCTGCTTCGAGTACTTTGAGTTGCAGCTGCAGGTCTTCATCTACTGTTGTTAGTTTGAACTGGTTTTTGAAGTCTTTCAGCAGGTCGTCCAGTTTGGTTTGCATGGAGGCCCGTGCATTGACAGCCCGCTGCTCGGCATCCAGTACGGCTTTGTTGGCTTTTTCAATGGCCTCTTTTTTAACTGGCCATTGGTTATTTCAAGGTTAAGGATGTTATCCTGGTATTCTTTTTCTATTTCCCACCGGCGGTCCGCACTTTGACTGGTTAAAGTGGTGGAGAGCATTTCGTATTGCTCACGGGTGATTTCTTTTTCAGCCAGCCGTTTGGTCAGGATAATTTGCTGAGCCTTGTCGATGGCTTCTTCTTTGGCTAACTCATCCGTGCGGAGTTTTTCGATAGCAGCTATTTTTTGTTTCTCCTGGTTGATTTCATTTTGGTAGAGTTTTCCCTTCAGGTCGATGGCTTCTTTTTCGTAGTCGGCTTTTTTATCGGCTTTCTTTTCGGTCTGGGCGAATAGGGTTAGTAGGCGGATACGTTTCTGGTAGTAGTCGTTTTCGGCATTGAGGATTTCCAGATTGATTTCGGCTTCGGTTTTTTCTTTTTCCCTACCGGCACGCTGTATTTCCTGTAGTTCTGCTTTGTGGGTTGTTTCCAGGTTCTTCAGGCGGACGGTGTTATCGGGGTCTGCTCCGAAGTTAAATTCTTCTTTGGGAATTGATTTTACAATTTCTTTCAACTCTTTCAAACGCTCTGTTGTTTGTTCAATCTTTTGTTGAAGATGATTTGTATCAATATCTAATTCGAATGTATCTGATCTTTCAAATGTGATACCGGATAGTTTGTCCCGTTCCTCTGATACATAGTCGAAATAACCTTTTTCTTTGTTTTCTTTTTTCTGCTTTTCAAGTAGTTTAGCTTTCTTCTCTTCATTCTCTTTTAATAGAGCCAAACTTTGTGCTAATCTGTTTTCTTCTTCTTGAATTGCTTCTTCTGATTCTCTTCGTAATTGTTGTAGCTGCCTTTTATTCAGCGTATCCCGGTGTTTACTTTTCATCCGGAGTTTATCCATACGTTCCATGGCTGCAGTAGTGTCATCAACTGCTTCTGCCAGTCCTTGTTGTGCTTCGGTACTATCTCTGGTTTTACTTGCAAAGATTGTCAGATAAGAGATTACTCCAACAATAGCAGAAGCCAGTACCACCCATGGGTTTGCACTGGTCGCGGCATTCCAGGCAGTTTGTGCTACTGTAGCCAGTTTGATTTTACCGGTAAGGAGTCCAATCAGAGTGTTTTTTGCTGTAATGAGTGCATTCTTTGTTTTATAAAGAGCAATTTCTATCCGGGTTGTAGCAATTACCTTCCCGCTTAATACCAGGTATATTTGCTTGAGTGCATTCAGGGTTTTGTGGACTGTAATCGCTGATGCAATGGCTACAACCAGTATTTTAATTGCTTCGGCATGTCTTTTTATCCATTCTACCAGCTTCTCGGTTTTTTGTATCAGAGAGGTTATTTTATCTACCAGATAACGGAGAATGTCCAGTGCGCTATTAAATTGGTGTAATAAACTTTCCCAGGCTGAAGAGAGTAACTTTACTGATCCTTCCAGGTTATCAAGCTTCTCTTTCTGCATGGCTTTAAGAACATCACCACAATCGGTTACTGCATCCCGGAGATCAGTAGCCGCCTGTGTGCCGGAAAGGAATGTGTTAAATGCTGCTACCGAACGTTTGTCGGTAAGTTCAAGTGTTGTTCCCAGATCAACTCCGTGTTCATTCAGTAGAGCCAGTGCCGGTATTAACTCATCAAAAGAAGTTATAGGACCTCCGAGGGCTTTGGCCAGATCACCTGAAGAATCAGCCAGATTAAGTAAGATGTTCCGGGTGGCAGTGGCTGCACTGGATGCGTCAAACCCACTGTTGGCTAACGTACCAAGCAAGGCTATTGTATCTTCGATCGTAAAGCCAAACGATTTGGCAACGGGTCCTACTGTTGATAGAGAGGCTTTCAGGTAGGAAAAATCCATTGCTGATTTTGTGGTAGAGACTCCTAATACTGATACAACCCGATTCATTTCTGTGCTTTCCAGGCCAAACATTCGTAGGGCTGCACCGGCCAGTTCGGCTGATTCAGCAAGGTCGGTTTCCAAAGCTTCAGCAAATGCTAATACATCTTCGGTAGAGTTAAGGATTTCCTGTTTATTGAAACCCAGTTTGGCCAGAGCCGTTTGCAACCCGGTTACAGCTGATGCTGTAAAGGAGGTGATTCCTCCCAGCCTTTTTGCATCTTCAGTCAATTCACGAATTTTGGTACGGGTTGTTCCCAGAATAGCGGCTAAGGTTGAGTTGGCCGCCTGGAAGTCTTTTAATTTCCCAATTGCACTTTTCAGTTCCCGGATAAATAAAGAAATCATGGCAATCAATCCTGCTTTGACTACATTCAGCGCACTGAATGTACTTTTTATTTTCTGGCCGGAGGTGTTTAGTTCCTCCATGCGGTTGCGGGTTTCTTTGAGTTGCCGGTTCAGGGCTGCGTATTGTTCGGGATGAGTTCCCTGGGACGTTTGGTCCAGTTGGCGTTTGAGTTCGGAGGCTCGTTTCCGGAGTTGGGCCATGGTTAGCTGGCTGGTGTTCATCGTATCGGTCAGAGCGGCCATTGTTTTTTTGTTTTTGGCAATGGTGGCTTCGTTTTCCTTTACGGCTTTGTTCAGGTTTTTGTATTCCTGGCTTTCCTTTTTTTTCTGGGCAACCAACTCCTGCATTGTATTTTTGTAGGCTTTGTTGGTTGTGTTCAGTTCTTTATTGGCTTTGTTTAGTTTGTGGATATTCTGTTGTGCCTCGGCACTATCTACGGAGAGTATCCATTTGATTTCGTCTTCAGAAAGTTTTTTTCCCATGATGTGATTCGGTTATGGTTTTACTGTTTGTTCGAGTTCGTGCCGGATAGAGTCCTGTATGTCTTTGGTGTATCCGTACCGCAGATCCGGCAGGGTTTCGTTGTAGAGTATTCCCCAGACTACCCGGTTGTAGAGCGCTAATTTTTGTGCGGAATGACGGATGTCCAGGAAACGGAGATAGGTGAATATCCTAAAGTGGAAGGTTTGCCGTCCGGGTGATCCGCTGGATGTGAATGGCCGGGTGACCAGAAAGTTTGCCAGCCGCCCGGAGCGTTCGTCCGGAAATTTATGACGGATTACGTCTGCCTGAGTGTAGTAAATGCGGTTCGCATCCCGGTTGATGACTCGCTGGAGGTAGGTGTTGGAAATAATATCTTCTGTAATCATTTCGCTTTTTTAGGGCGAATGTAGGCCGGGAAAAAAGAAACACGAAGGACAGGATTTCTCCTGGTTTCCTCCGTGTTTCACAAGGGTCCGGTACAGAACCTCACTGTTTTTCGATTAGCATCCACTTACAATTGAGTGATAGGCTACCTGGTTGCTGCTGATAGGTAAATCCGGCGGCGATCATAGCCTCATATACGTTAGATAATAAAATAAAAGTACCTGGATTGATTGACTTGATTTGCGCATGTATTTCTTCTGTTGTAAACCAGTGGGTGGCTTGTTTGGCCTCGGTGGTTGGCTTGAAAACAGAAAGAAGTGTGTCGATGAAAATGGATAGATCCTGAACTTCTTTATCAGTTTCTTTGTTCATGCGTATGGGTATAAAAACAGGCAGACAAAAAGGGCTGCCATTTCCCAAGTCTGCGAAAACTCTTTTATTAATCATGCCAAGGGCACTTTAATGTTCGGGAAGGCAGCCCCAATATGGGGTGTATAACTAATAGTTGGACATAAAAATGTCCAACTATTAAAATTGAACTATCCGATTCCTTGGATAGAATTAATAAAAGAATTTTCGCAGTACAAATATAGTAATATATCTCTTTATATTCTCTCTGTAGCGTCCATGTTTTCCACTTCTTTGAAAAACCGGGTTATTGAACGGTGTATTTCTATCAGTTCACGCTTATTGCAATTAAAGTATCTCTGCTCGTTAATGGAGAACTCATAGGTTGTTTCCTCTTCTTGAGTATTGCTTCTCCGCTCAATTTTGGCAATGTTTACATCTATCATGCTTCTTCCTCCTTATCATTCGTTAGGTATTCATTAATAAGGTCTCTTAATTCTGTTAGTTCTTTCTCCGAAAGACGGTCTATTTCCTCTTTCCCTGCGGTAATAGTATAGAATACATCCAGTTCGTCACAGTTTGACCAGTTGGAGGATTTTTTAATTTCAATGTTCATTTGTGACCTCCTTCCATTTTAAAAGAAGTTTTTACAGTGGAGCCGTTGAAGGAATAGATGCAGATTGCCTCTGAACACTTTTGAAATTGATAGATTCGAGAGCCGAGTACTTTCGCTTTGCGTGGTAAATTACTGAAGAAATCAGCAATAGGATTTGCCGGAGGAACCGGGCTTGTTAGTTTTCTTTTCATATCATGAATTGTTTAGCTTTTAGGCAGAAACGGCTGCCGTTTCCCGTTAAGTCGCTAAACAATTCATGATATATTCACTCCGCAGAGCAAGATAAAATGATGGGAAGGCAGCCGCCTATTTCATTATGTCTGGGCATAAAAAAAGCCTGCAATATTTTCGAGCATTTAACCGCTGCTCATGCGTTATGAATAAATTCATAAATTGTTTAGCATTGCAAATATGCAATAAAACATTGAATGCTGCAATGCAAACCGTGTAAAACTTATCTTTATGAAATAAAGGAAATGAAAGATGTCATTCCTTATGGGAAGAGCAGAGTTTTTTTCATTTCGATGCAAAGGCATAGAAAATAAAAAGGT
>JAJBTP010000281.1 GCA_020860805.1 Tannerellaceae bacterium
GAACAGATTAAAGAACAAAGTGGATATTCTTTCAGTTTAGATGTAAAGGATTTAAACCTGGAAGAAAAAATAACTATTTCAGCACAAAGCCAGGATATTGACGAAATAATGGCCCTTTTACTAAAAGGGAAAAATCTGTCATATGAAATAATAGAAAACCATATTGTAATTACTCCTATTCCCATAAAGACTGTATCCCAACAATCCCGCAAAAGGATTTCAGGAACAGTAACAGATGAGTATGGAGAATCCGTAATCGGTGCCAATGTCTTTGTAAAGGGTACTACTGACGGAACTATTACAGATGTGAATGGTTCATTTACATTAGAGGTGCCTGAAAACGGTATTCTCCAGGTCACTTACATTGGTTATCTGGCTCAGGAAATCCGGATTAATAACCAACAGGTCTATCACATCACTTTAACAGAAGATACACAAAAGCTGGATGAAGTAGTAGTAGTTGGATTCGGTACACAGAAAAAACTGAACCTGACCGGAGCAGTCTCTGCCGTATCCGGTGATAACCTCGTTAAACGTCCGGTATCTAATACTGCAACGTTATTACAGGGCCAGATACCCGGGTTACGGGTAAATGTGGGCGGAGGTACTCCGGGAGATGAGCAAACCTCTTTCCGCGTATGTGGACAGGGTACCTATTCCAGTGCAGGCTCTGACCCGATGGTCCTGATCAATGGAGTACCGGGCAGTATGACGAACCTTGATCCTAATATGATTGAAAGTGTATCTGTGTTAAAAGATGCGGCACCTGCTTCCATTTACGGAGCCCGTGCTGCCAATGGAGTTATTCTGATTACAACCAAACAGGGAGTTGGGCCGGGACAAAAACCCACAGTGCGCTATCATGGAAATATCGGATTCCACTCTCCTACCAAAATGTATGATCTTGTTACGAACTCCGTGGATTATATGACCTACGCTAATATGGCTAAAGATAATTCGGGAAACAGTAATAAATACAGTGACGAAATAATTGATTTATATCGCCGGAATGGAGGTTCCGAACAATATCCGAACTTTGACTGGATTGATTATATGTTTAACACAGCTACCGTACAGACGCATAATATCTCTGTGGCCGGAAGTGCTGACAGAACAACTTATAATCTTTCTCTTAATTACATTAATCAGCCGGGTGTTATGCGTGGATTCGATTACCAGAAATATAACATAACACTTGACCTTACATCCCAGGTCACTGACTTTATCAGGATCGGGACATTCTCCAGCATGATGTACAGTCAACGGGAGCAACCCAGGCAGGGACAGGAAGATTCTTTTTTGTCAACTCTTTCACAGGCTCCTACTTATATGCCGTGGTTACCGGATGACGGATCCGGTACCAGATGGACTTCTTCGGCTTATAACTTTGAAGACCATAATAAAAACATAGCCGGTATTATTGGTGATAATGTACTGAAGAAATTCGATAACTTTGATATTAATACACAGTTATGGGCAGAAGTCCGTTTACTTAAAGAGCTAAACTGGTACACAAAAGGAGGTTTCCGTCTGCAATCCGATAAAAGTAAAGACTGGAGAGGACAAACTACGCCTGTTTATAATTACCATACAGGAGAAGTAAACGGAGAACTGGATAAAGGCGGTATCGGCCTGGAAGAAGAAGACATCCGTGTTTTTTATTATAATTTCTACACATACCTGAAATACGATTATTCATTACAACACAATAATTTCTCTTTATTGGCCGGATACAATGCTGAAAATAATAAAAAGCAAACCTTAAAAGCTTACCGCAGAGAGTATGCTTTTGATCTACCGACTATTGGTGCAGGCGCAACAAGCGACTGGAGTAATGATGGAACTGAAGATGAATGGGCTATCATGTCATGGTTCGGACGCCTGAATTATAATTACAAAGAAAAATATTTATTCGAAGCAAATATCCGGCATGACGGAACTTCACGTATTGCATCTGAGAATCGTTGGGGAGTATTCCCATCTTTTTCTGCAGGATGGCGTATTTCTGAAGAAAGCTTTATCAAAAACATGAATCTTTCCTGGTTGGATAACGCCAAGATAAGAGGTTCATGGGGGCAATTAGGTAATCAGAATATTACAAACTATAGTTATCAGTCAAAACTCTCAAAAGTCACCAGTTATCCATTTAATAAATCCGACCTGACAACCGCCTACAGACAGGCTGCCTATGCGAACCGGGATCTGAAATGGAAAACAACAACGATTACAGATATAGGAGCAGACCTTAATCTATTCCGTGGTTTGAATATCGTATTTGACTGGTATTATAAAAATACGACTGATATCTTACGCCAGGCACAGGTTTCGAATCTGTTAGGATTAGATGCGCCTTATATAAACGGAGGAACTCTTCAGAATAAAGGGATGGAATTAACAGTAAGCTGGAATGACCGGATTCATCATAGAACTTTTAAAGGACTCAGTTATAATGTAAGTGCTTATATAGACCGTTCCCGTAACCAATTAAAAGATTTTGGAGCAGTTGAATACGGAGACTACTCAATCCGCGAAGACGGATTACCCTATGACGAATATTTCATGCTCGAATGTATTGGGGTTTTTGCTACTGAAGAAGAAATAGCCAAAGCACCCAAACAGTTTAATGATAACACACGCCCCGGCGACCTTCGCTACCGGGATGTGGATGGAAACGGAGTCATTGACAACAATGACAGAATACCCATTTCCGGTCGGTTCCCTAATTTTGAATATGCCTTTAATGCCGGAGCCCAGTGGAAAAATTTTGACCTGTCACTAATTACTCAGGGAGTAGCCGGTAAGAAATACTATGTATCTCAATGGGGTGTACAGCCATTCCTGCAGGGCTCAGCTCCTACTACAGATTATATCAAAGGTATGTGGGCAGAAGAAAATCCTTACGGAGCGACTCATCCCCGGCTATATTGGGGTGATTTGGGCGGTAGTAAAAATACGCGTAACAATACTTACTTTCTACAAAACGTGTCCTACTTCCGGTTAAAGAATATCACATTTGGATACACATTGCCTAAACATCTCACTCAAAAAGCGTATATCTCTAAAGTAAGATTCTATTTCTCAGGGGATAACCTCCTAACATTTACATCTTTCAAAGGCTTAGACCCGGAACGTGAAAAAGATGGCCGGGCTGCTCAATATCCCCAGAATAAGATTTATTCTTTTGCTATAAATGTCGAATTCTAAAAACGATACTATCATGAAAATAAATATAAAAACGTGTATAGGAATTTTATTGTTAACAGCTACTACTGCCTGTAGTGACTTCTTACAAAAAGATCCGCCCAGTGTACCTTCAGAAGCTTCATTCTGGCAGAAAAAGAGTGACTTCGAGGCCTATCTGGCAGCGTCTTATTCTATTATGAATGCAAATAATGCTATCTCCCAGGCTATTCCATGTTATGACGGATTATCTGATAATGTAAACGTAGCCCATGATGAAGATACGTATGGCAAGATTCGTACCATTGCACAGGGAGATTTAAATTCTCAGTCAGGGGGATTAGTTAACAGCATATATAGTAGTTGTTATAAAGGTATTAACACAGTTCATATCCTTATGGAAAAAACGGAAGAATATGGAGAAGGAATACTCACTGAAAAAGAACAAAAACAAATTATTGCCGAATGTAAAGGATTACGGGGACTTTACTATTCCTATCTCTACTTATTCTATAAAGAAGTTCCTCTTTTCACAGAATCTCTGAATATGGACAACATGTACCAGCCGAAATCAACCAGAGAGGCTATTTATACACAAATCATGAAAGACTTTGATGAAGCTATTAAAGGATTGGAAGAAATGGGCTGGGATTTACCCTACTATAACAGTACAGTTACCGGTCATATTACTCCGTCTGCCCTCAAAGTTCTTAAAGCCAGAATTATGATGTTTGATGCGTACGGTGACAACGGAACAGCAGATAAAAATAAAATGAAAGATGTTATTCCATTATTGGAATCTATCACAGATTATAAGCTGATGGACAGAACACGGGATAATTTCATCCGTGACCTGCAGGTCAGTTCCGAAGAAATCATGTTTTCCATACGTTATCTGGCTTCTACAGTAACCAATAGCCTGGATTTATGGTATGGCGACTGGAATACAACGGGTGCTACCTGGGATCTTATCCGGTCTTTCGAATGTACGGATGGAAAAGAATGGGGTGTTTCCGGCGAAACAGTACCGGTAGATGAAAGTCTCATCTTTACAACGGATGGCAGTAAATTTGATGAAATGTTTGCTGAAAGAGAAAAACTTTATCAGAATCGGGACCAACGTTTGCGCGAAAGCATTTCACATTCAGACTATATCCAGTTTACAGAAGAGGGATATAATACACCGATCAAAACAAGTAATCCAATGAAAACCGGATTCAGTAATATCAAGTTACTTCAACCTACAGATATTGAAATTGGCTATTCCACAATTTCAGATGCTGACATTGTATTAGTACGTTATACACATGTACTCTTAATGATTGCTGAAGCCGAAAATGAGGTAAACGGCCCCACTCCAAAAGCGTATAATGTAATCAATAAAGTAAGAGAACGCTCCGGACAACCTGAATTACCTGCAAACTTAACCACAGAACAATTCCGTGAAAGGGTTCGTCGTGAATGGCGGGTAGAAACCTGTTTTGAAGGACTGCGTTACTTTCATATGAAACAGTGGGGATTACTGGAAAAAATAAATGGTATGGCAGATCCGGGTGAATCCGGCTACATAAAAAATACCTGCCGGCATTTAAATTCTTACCATTGCCGCAGGGAGAAATTGATAAATCCAACGGTATTCTTATACAGGATCCTGCTTATACGTAAGCTATTCTCAATCTGATTCCGGCCGGAACTTCCTGTTCCGGCCGGGATTTCTACTAATCTATTTATGAGCCAAATAAAAACGAATCAGATCCAAAACAAGGGAATTATTATTTTTCTTTTTGTACTCTGTCAAACAGTTTTTTTCTCGTTTATCCAGGGAGATATATCCTCTTCTTTCCAAAAAGAATGGACAGTTGAAGATGCCAAAAGAGTAAAGGAAAATCTAACAAAAGCAATAAAGGAATTAAAACAGCCGGCTTATTTTCTGAATCAACTACAACGGATTCAGGAAAATGCGCCGGCTCAACAACAAAACGCCTACAATATATTATCCAGGGAAATAACCTATATACTTGAATTACAATCTGAACTGGAATGGATCAGACTCGAATCACTCCGGGAAAGTGTTGAGATACAATCCAAAAATCAATCATTTGGCATAATAAAAGCAAAGGCACTGCTCAAACAGATAGAATCTTTAACACAGCATACATGGGAAGGATTATACAATTACAATCCGGAAACTATCCAAAAAGCAGAACAGTTACTGGCCCTCAGACGTGAGCTGGTGCTTTTAAACCCTCAAATTGATTTCGACAAAATCCTGACTGTAAAATACGCTTACCCGGAGATAGCGCCCTTTATAATGGCACAACATTTAGGCGTACAACCCAACAACTGGGCTAACCAGACATCTACACGCCGGAACGGATTCCAGGCCGAATTAGTAGAACTTTCAGGAATACAAACCGGAAAAATCCAACAAAAAACCATCTTCACACCACCGGTCAACGGGGCAGCATTCACCGATCTGAAACTCCATTGGGATGCGAACCGGCTCCTGTTTACTTCTCTGGATGTAAACCGCAAATGGCAGGTATATGAAATAGACATTCAAGGCAGTAATCTTAAAAAAGTAATTAATACGGTAGAACCGGATTTAGAATTTTTTGATGCAACATACCTTCCGGATGGCCGTATAATGGCTGTATGCAATCTGGGATATCACGGTGTACCGTGTGTAAATGGAAGTGACGAAGTTGGCAACATGATTCTTTATAATCCTGAAGATGAATCAATTCGCCGGATAACTTTCGATCAGGATGCCAACTGGAATCCAACTATTCTTCCTAACGGAAAAGTCATGTATACCCGTTGGGAATATACAGACCTGACACACTACTTCTCGCGTATGGTCATGCATGTGAATCCTGATGGAACAGAACAAAAGTCACTTTATGGAAGTGGCTCTATGTTTCCCAACAGTATATTCGATATGCAACCTTTACCCGGACAAACCAATCGTTTTGTTGGTATTATCTCCGGCCACCACGGCGTGGCCCGTTCCGGAAGGTTAATAATTTTTGACCCGGCCAAAAGTAGGAAAGAAGAAAAAGGGATGATTCAGGAAATCCCTTTCCGGGGACGTCCAATCATTCCCGAAATCAAAGATGAACTCGTAGACGGAGTATGGCCTCAGTTTATTAAACCCTATCCTATCAGTGATGATTACTTTCTGGTCACAGCCAAACTATCCCCTTACAGCCGGTGGGGAATTTATCTGGTAGATACATTTGATAACCTCACGCTGATAGCGAATGCCGGTGACAGCGGGCTCATCTACTCTATTCCTGTTAAAAAGCAGAGAATGCCACCCGCTATTCCCGATAAAATACATCCGGAAGAAAAAGAAGCGACTGTCTTTATTCAGGACATTTATGAAGGTGAAGGACTACCTGGAGTACCTCGGGGAGAAGTAAAAAGCATCCGGGTATTTGCGTATGAATATGCTTATCAGAAAACACTTTCTGACCATTATAACCACGGTATACAGGCAGGATGGGATATCAAACGGTTACTGGGAACCGTTCCTGTAGAAGAAGATGGGTCAGCCATTTTCAAAATCCCGGCCAACACCCCAATATCTCTGCAACCATTAGATTCGGAAGGAAGAGCCATCCAGTGGATGCGCAGCTGGCTGACCGGAATGCCTGGCGAGATTGTATCTTGCATAGGCTGTCATGAAGACCAAAACCAGATACCGATTCCTAAAAGAGTATTGGCCTCTACCCGTCCGCCCCACCAACTACAAATAGCAGATGGAGGAATACGGTCATACACATTTAAATATGAAATAGAACCTATGCTCGACAGAGCCTGTTTGAGCTGTCATACGAGTGATATAAATCCCGGGCTCCCTGATTTTAAAGATAAGTCATTGGTTGAAATAACAGGCTGGAGCGGAACACGGTTATTTCCTAAAAACTATCTGGCATTTCACCCCTATGTGAACCGCCAGGGACCGGAAGCAGATATGAAAGTTATGACACCTTATGAATATCATGCATCCACCAGCGAAGTAGTTCGTATATTGAAAAGAGGACATCATCAGGTAAAATTAACAGATGAGGAGTGGAATAAACTATACACATGGATAGACCTGAATGCTCCCGGACGGGGATGGTTTGACGCTGACTCTATCAAAGGATATGACCAGTATCAACGCAGGATTGAACTGGCTGATAAATATAGTGGCGGTGGTATTGATTGGAGAAAAGAACTGGCAGAATATGCTGCGCAACTGGAAAAAAGGAACCGGTAAAATATTCCGTTGCACCGGTATCCAAAGAGAAAACTCCTAAAATACCTAAACTAAAAGGATGGCCGCTTTCAGAAAAACAAATCGAACAGATACTTGCAAAAGAAGAACATCTGAGAAAAGAAATTGAGATTAAAGACGGAGTATCTATCACATTCGTTCGCATTCCGGCAGGAAAATTCATCATGGGAAATAATAAGGGATATCCTAATGAAAGCCCGGCCTCTGTCGTGGAAATCAAAAAATCATTCTGGATGGCCGAAAAGGAGCTGACAAACGAACAATACAACGCATTGGTTCCGGAACATGACAGCCGGATATACGCACAGTTTTGGAAAGATCATACAACCCCGGGCTATCCGGCTAACAAACCCAGACAACCGGTTATCCGCGTAAGTTACCAGGAAGCCATCCGGTATTGTGAACAACTGTCTGCCCTCATTGGCCTAAAAGTGAATCTACCCACAGAAGCACAATGGGAGTGGGCTTGCCGGGCAGGTCAAGAAACAGACTTTTGGTATGGAGATATGACAACAGACTTCGGGAAATATGAGAACCTGGCAGATGTACAATTAGAGAAAATGGCAGTCACAGGAATTGATCCGCAACCTATGCCGAAAGATGATCCGTGGTGCATTTACTACAACTATCTTCCTAAAATAGAAAGTGTAGATGATGGACTCATGATTCCTTCCGGAGAATATACTTATGAAAAAAATCCTTTCAGACTGTTAAACATGCATGGGAATTTAGCAGAATGGACACGTTCTGTCTATCTTCCTTATCCCTACAAAGAACAGGATAGCCGGCTTTTGTCGCCAAAACATGTAGTTGCCCGGGGAGGTGCATGGATTTACCGTCCTAAATCTGCAACAGATACCTTACGAAACGCCTATTTACCATTGCAAAAAGTGAACAATGTGGGAATCCGTCTGATATTGGAAGATTAAGAGAAAAGAAAAAATGTATGCGCTAAATAATGACCTGCTAATCCAGGATATTCGTGAGGGAAAAGTCCAGGCTTTTGAATGGGTTTTCCGGGAATTTTATCCGGTATTATGTGTAGAAGCCAGGGGATACATCTCTGAAAAAGAACTGATTGAAGAACTGGTTGGAGATGTTCTCTGCTGGCTTTGGTTACACCGGAAAGAAATTGATATACAAATCTCTCTCCGGGCCTATCTTATTAAAGCTACTCATAATGCCTGCCTGCGATGTCTCAGGCAAAAAACACCGGAAATCATTGAACTCAATGACTCACATCAAATCAGTACTTTATACGGATTTGGTGAATCACCCTTAGAGTATATAATCAGTAAAGAACTTTCCGACCAGATTAATCAGGCCGTGGAAGAATTACCCCCGCAATACAAACAAGTATTTATATATAGTCGTTATAATGAACTCACTTATCAGCAAATAGCTGAGAAAATGAATATTTCGGTCAACGCAGTTAAATTATATATGAAAAAAGCGCTTGCCCGCTTACGCAGCAAATTATAATACTAATTGCTCAGAGTATTATCAATCCCACTTGACCTGTTTTACCAGATACCCACTCCCCTTCCGGGTACGATGAGGCTGGATGTTTAGTTTTCGCAAACTTTTCCCCAGATGCAGCCGGGTCTTTTGATTGACTTCAAATGCGGCACGCGACAGTTTTTTAAAACGCATCAGTATCTCCGTGCAGGTCAGTACTTCATGAGGTTCTTCCAAAGTGGCCCCTGCAAAATAGAGTTGAAACACCTCTTCTACCAGGGGGTATCTGTTGATACAGTTCATTTCCTTCCATAATCTCTGCCTCCTCCGTATGGGTAAACCAATATTGTTCCTGTCGTTTAATAGCCTCTTTGGCCTGCGCATACAACTGCCGGTAATCCGGAAAAGAATCAAAATCAAAATCGGCAGTCAGTTCCAGACAAATATACCGGCGGCTACCGGTAGGGTCTGAAAGTAAATCAAAACTATTACAGGTAGCAATAAAAGAGGCTATTCTCGGTTTTCGTATATCCGCACCGGTAGTCGAATCCTTCTCAAAAGTTTCTGTTTTCTGTAAGATATGTTTCAACTAGGCATGATCCGATGAGCGGATGGAGTCAAACTCATCCAGATTAATTAAGGCAAAACGGCTCAGGCACCAATCCACTTCTTTCTTTTTCCGTATATCCAATTGTTCCTTATAATAATCACGTAACTCCGGCGGCAACAACATTTTACAGAAAGTAGATTTATGATAACCCTGCTTACCTATCAGGATAGGAACCGTACTGTTGGCATGTAATTCGTCTGTCTTTACCCATTGGGCTACCAGATAAACAAACCATTTATAAAACTGTTCCTCCCAACCTTCCCGGTCGGTATGAATCCGGCGGGCCAGTGCACGGATATGGTCTTTTCCATCCCATTCCGGCAGATTGTATAAATAATCTTCCAGCGGATGAAAAACCGGAATCCGGTTGGATTGCAGATAACGCTTTACATCCCTGTCCCATACAAATAATCCTTCGTCGTGGGCATCCACACAAATCCCATTCAACTCCCGGCGGCCTACCGGAACATAGGCAAAATAGAAAGATCTGTATTTATGATATTCGACACATTCTTTCAATACATTGTAGCGGAAGCTATACCTTCGTTTCATAAATTCAAGAAACCGCAAATGCTGAACACGCTTTAAGTCCAGAACAGGCTCCTGTGGTTCCTTCTTTGTTTCTTTCCATTCCCGGTACGTATTCCGGACCGTCAAACGGCTCTCTATTTCCTGTTCAAAAAAGAAAGGCAGAATCAAAGTACATTTCAGCATATCCTCCTCCGGTACTCCGGCTGCACAACACTTTTCAGCCAGACGTACCAAATAAGTCCGGGTATTCTCTTTATATAGACCGGGATATTCATCCAATACTTTCTCCCGGCACTCTTCATAAAGCAACCAGATAACCCGGCTCCGGTCATATCCCGGTAACAGACGTTGGATAGGGTTTTTCTCTTTCTGCAAAATATCTTTAAATGTGGGTTCAGCCGGAAAAGTTAAAGGTTGTTCCATTTTGATTGGAATCGCATCCGCATTATACCACATACCGGAATCAAAAGCTATATCCAGGCAGGTATCCAAATCCGGTTTCTTCTCTTCAATGTAACAATTGAATAAAGTACTCAAATACTGCACCGCCCGCCGCGAAGCATGGGCATGAAACAATTCCGCACTGTCCCTGTTCTCCGGCAGACTGCCATCCGGCAACGTAAAAGCAAACACCACATACAGGCTTGTTCCGGAAAGTGAAACAAAGGAAAGAAGGGTTTGTAAAGAATGAGAAGCCACTTCCCGCAAGCGAATGGCCTCTTTCCGTCCGGATAAATAAGACGCCTCAACCACCACCAATCCGGTATACGTTTCCCATTCTCTCTTACCGTGTCCTTTTTTGTATAAAGAAGAAAAAGCAATCCCTGATGGTTTGAGTCTCTGGCTCGTGTCAACACCGGTTTTAATCATTTCAAGAATATCATCAAGAGATACTTTCCGGAAATATCTGTTCTTTCCGGAAAAAAGAGTAACAAAATAGCTCTGCATAGTTTCAGATTTTCTTTTTATCTACCACTTTCTCAAACAGTACATCCCTCAATTTATTCTTCATTCCGGCAGCCGGACGAAAAGAGACACTTTTCACTTTAATTGTCCCGGGAGGAACATAGTCTGTATTGTCTAACTCTTTAGCCATCCGTGCTGTAACCCCAAACGTGCCTATTCCATCCAGGGTTACTGTATGACCATTTGCCAGATATTTGGTAATCAGATGGGCGAGATTGTCAATAACGCCCTGCACATCAGCGGGAGTAAAACTTGACATCACATTAATCTCTTCTTTCAGAATCTCCGTATCAATATTCGTTCGTGGCTTGGGGATTGCCAGATAACGGGGTTTGGTATTGTGGGTAATATTATCATTTACCCGTACAAGTTTGTAAGGAATTCCCATAATAAAAGTGTTTAGAATTAACGTTTAAAATACAAAGAACCAATGGATAAAGTAGCCGTATCCGCTTATTAAAATATTCTTGAGTGTACACCAAACTGTCTCTATAGTGTACGCCTAAAAACCTGGATAGTGTACACTCAAATACATAGATAGTGTACACTATAGCAGACCTTTATGCACGGATTAAATATACTGATTCTGCGGCAAATAAACAAAATATAAGAGACATTTTTTACTTTCCTGCAAAACCTTTAAGTCTTTGCGTGTAGGTTGCCGGAATGTGTGTATGTTCTATTTTTAATCATACACGCATTAATAAACTATTATACAATATGTTATCCACAAGCGTGTAGGTTGTGTAGGTTTTTTTATTTTTTTTCAATAGAGAGGAGATGCTGATACAATTGATAGTTTTCCTCATCAAAACAAACAAAAAAGACTTCCCGGATGGTTTTATTTTCCTGCTCTATATACTGCTGCACAGTCCGGACAGCAATTTCTGCAGCTTCTTTTTTGGGAAAACGATAGACTCCTGTACTGATATTGGGAAAAGCAATGGTTTCTACCTGTAGTTCATTCGCAAGTTTCAGACAGTTCCGGTAACTGGTTGCTAATAATTCTCTTTCCTTTGTAGTACCACCATTCCACACTGGTCCTACGGTATGGATTACATACCGGGCATAGAGGTTACCGGCTGTTGTGTATACCGCTTCACCGGTTTTACAACACCCCTGCCGGTTACGGATAATACGGCATTCTTCCAGAATCCGGGGACCGCCTTTCCGGTGAATAGCTCCGTCTACACCACCACCTCCCAACAGCGAACTATTGGCCGCATTCACAATAGCATCCACCTGCATTTGGGTGATATCTTCTTTTAAAACAGTAATTTTTGCTATCATTTTATAAAATATTTCATTTTTATTTTCTTTCTTTGTCCTCTTTAAGACGCTATAAAGATAACAAACCTGACTGAAGATTAGTCGATATAAAAATTACTTACATAACTCTGTATTGATTATGGAATACACTAATAACAAAGAAGAAGACAAGAAACGAACCCTACGACTTGCCTCGCAACCGACCGGAAAAAGCCAGAGAAAAAGCTGTTTTTCCAGAACTGTCTTACTTATCGTTTGTTTGATGGGATTTTTGACAAATGCTTACACACAGGAAAAAGGTCTGTTACCAGAAACTCCCAACTTTGCTATTAAACAAACGTCCTGTATGATGCGACTGCCACGTTTAATCTTGGTATTGAACAAAAACTAAACCGTAAATGGACACTGGACATAAGTGCCAGCTACAATCCCTGGACTTTTCATGATAACAAGAAATGGAAACATATTCTGGTACAACCCGAAGCCCGTTACTGGTTATGTGAATCATTCAATGGAACATTCGTCGGATTCCATGCACATTGGGCTAAATACAATGTAGGTAGCATCGGGTTCTCAGACTATATGAAAGAGCATCGTTTTCAGGGTTGGCTCGTAGGAGCCGGTGTTTCTATCGGTCATCAATGGATGCTTTCCAACCGTTTCTCTCTGGAAGCTTCTATAGGAGTAGGATATGCGTATATGGATTATGATACTTATCCATGCGATAAATGTGGAACCAGAATAAGTGAAGATACAAAACACTATTTCGGACCTACCAAAGCATCTTTATCTCTTATTTATATCATTAAATAAAAAAGGATTGAATCATGAAATATATCTATACCCTGTTAGCTGTTTGTTGTTTAACAGTTGCAACAGCCCAGAATCATACCATTTCGCCGGTGGATTACCGGAATGTTGTTCTCAAAGAAGTCGGTGACTCTTTACAGATGTCTTTCGATATTGTTATACCGGCGCTGGTCGTTAAAAGCCGGCAAAGCCTGGTGATTGTTCCCGAGTTAAAAAGTAATGACGGGAACAGTTATACATACGGATATGTACAGCTGGACGGAAAAAACAGATATAAAACACTCAACCGTACTGCTGCTTTAAAAAAGCTGGCTGTTGACGTGGAAATGCCTTACATTGCGGAAACAGTTTGCGGATGTGAAGAAATAGTTATCCACTATGCAAAAGCCATTCCGTATAAATCCTGGATGGACGAAGGATTCCTGACCCGTACGGAACGGATTATCGGTTGTGCCAGAAATTCTGCGACTCACGCCTATAATTTTGGCGTAAACGTAGAAATCGGATACCGTCCGCCGGCAATCCCACCGGTAGCCTATATTGCCCCTAAACCCATCGTTAAAGAACGGAATGAAGAAGGAAAAGCCTATCTGGATTTCCAGAAAGGACAACATACTATTGACCCGACTTTCAGAAGAAATCCACAGGAGCTAATGCGTATTATGGATATCATTCATAAAACAACCAAAGACGGAGACGTAACGTTGCATGATGTATCTATCGTAGGATACGCTTCACCGGATGGGAATGCTGATTTCAATGAAAAACTGGCCGGTCGCCGTGCCACTTCATTCATGGAATATGTACAGAAAATGTCAGGTATTCCGGCAGCTACATTCAAAGTTCGCCCACAGGGTGAAGACTGGGCAGGCTTACGTGAATTTGTAGAAGAGATGGAATTGAACCAGAAAGAGAAAGTACTGGCAATTATAGATAACGATGCTGCCCTTGACCGCAAAGAACAACAGTTAAAAGCACTGGGAGCCCCTTATCATAAACTATTGGCAGATATATTCCCGGCATTGCGTCGTGTAGAATATAATATACGCTATACAGTAAAAGACTATTCCATGACAGAAGCGCAAAAACTGTTGAACAGTGATCCTTCCAAATTGAATTCCTATGAACTGTATCTGTTAGTCAAACTTTACGAAGAAGGCTCCGGCGACTGGAATGAAATTATCAAACTGACAGCCGAACTGTATCCGGATGAAGTAGAAGCCAACATCAATGCAGCTGCCGTTTATATTAATACCGGCGACTACGCAAAAGCAAAACAATGCCTGGATAAAGTTCGCCACCTGCCCGAAGCAGTACACAACCTCGGCATCTATGAAGAGATGGAACGACAGGGATTGATAAATTAATAGAAGCATATATCATAATAAAAGCGAGGTTATTCATTGGGATAACCTCGTTTTTTGTTATTTCTCCAGATTTTATTCAGGACGGATTTCCATCGTTTTAAATTTAACGTATTCTATTTGGAGA
>JAJBTP010000340.1 GCA_020860805.1 Tannerellaceae bacterium
ACTTAATACCCTGTATTCTGTGTCAGGAGGCCACCTGATTTGTTAATGTCTCTCTGAGGGATTGGGAAGAGGTAGTTGCGGTCTTCAAATCCCTGGCCATTTGCATTCAGTACCTGTTTGGCTATACCCCAGCGTTTGAGGTCTCTCAGCCGGTGTGACTCTAATGCGAGCTCTACACGCCGTTCGTGTCTCAACCATTCAAGGGCCTGGTCTTTGGTAGCAGTGGTTGAACGGTCGGTAAGTGTTCCGGCAGGTGCTGTTGTACCGTCAATCTGTATGGTGTTGCGGGCCCGTTCCCGGACTGCATTAATCACACGGATACCACCCGGAATATCGCCCGTTTCAATCAAAGCTTCTGCTTTCCATAAAAGAACATCTGCATACCGGATATAAATCCTGTTACTGGGCGAATCTTCATTTCCCTGATTGTCTCCGTTTGTATCGCCTAATACTTTATAAATCAATCTATCCTCTACATTAAATGTATAATCTTTGCGTGGGTCATTGGGTTCAAATGCTGCAATCAGGCTGGCTGAAGGAGCAAAAAATCCCCATCCTAAAAGAGCGCATAGTCCGTTTCCGTTAGCAGGGGTCATAAATTCCTGATGGTCATAGGCAAAGATTACTTCATCATCCTGGAATTCACGATGCACACTGAATGAGTCAAAATAGTTTGCATTTAACTGATAATAGTTTTTCCCTTCCAGCGTAGCAATAACCTCTTTTACTTTATCAAAGTCTTTGTTATAAAGAGCTACTTTTGCCTGCATAGCCAATACAGCTCCCTGGGAAACCCGCCAGCGTTCTTCGTTCGAAGCGTATTTTCCTTCCGGTATATTAGCCAGGGCAGCTGCCAAATCATCATTAATCTGTTTCCATACGACCTCTTTATCTTCCCGGGCGGCTACCTGGTAAGCTTCGTCAAAGTCATTGATAGGATTTACCATCAATGGTACACCCCCGAAGTTGGTCACCAGGTCAAAATAGTAGAAAGCACGCAGGAAATACGTTTCACCTAATAACCGTTTACGGGTAGCAGCATCCATTTCAATTGTAGCTATTGTTTCATCATCATTCAGGTAACTGAGTGCCAGATTAGCCCGGGCAATTCCTTCATACAGATAACTCCAGATTCCGCTGAAAGCAGCATTGGAAGCTATAAAACTATAATTATGCACTTCATCCATCCAGGGCTGGTCGCCATCCGGATTCCATTTTTTATCCGCATCGTCCGAACCGATATCATATAAAACGAAATCATTCCGGGTCACAGTTCCTGCATCCCAGGCCCAGTCGCCCAACAGGTTTAACGTATTGGATAGCATCTGGTAAGAGGAAGTAACCGAGTACTGCACACTGTTAAGTGTAGGACTTGTATTCACAATATCCGGTGTGAGCAATCCGATGGGGTCTTTATCCATCTGGTCCATACAACTTGTTGCCATCAGCAAACCGGTTGTTCCTATCAAAACTTTATATATGGTTTTCATACAGTTCTTATTTTAGTTGAATTAATATTTAATGTTTACACCGAAAAGGAAAGAACGTGCCTGCGGGTAGGTTCCGTAATCTATTAAATCAGTTGTTTCAGGGTCCAGGCCACTGTAGGAAGTAGCAGTAAACAGGTTTTCACCTGTTACATATACCCGGATATCAGAGATAGGTGAGTTTTTCTTTTTCAGTTGCTGTGCAAATGAATAACCAATCTCCGCATTCTTCAGGCGCAGGAAAGAAGCGTCTTCCACAAAAATGCTGGAAATACGGCTACCTCCGTTATCTGTAAAGCTCGGACGTGGAATAGAGTTGCTGGTACCTTCTCCGTTCCATGCACCCAGAACTGCAGTTGTTGAGTTAAACGGACGGGTATCATAATCCAGAATCTTTTTCAGGTCGTTGTATCTTTTCACACCACCTACTCCGTGGAAGAACAGGGATACATTGAATCCTTTGTATTCACCATTCAGTGTAAACCCATAAGTGATTTTAGGTATCGGACTACCCAGGAATGTACGGTCGTTGTCATCAATCACACCATTGCCATCAATATCTTTGAAACGGATATCACCCGGCTGTGCAGCCGGATTAGCGGTATTGTACTGGTGTTGTTTGATTTCCGCTTCATTCTGGTAGACGCCTTCCATCTCGAAACCATAATAGGAATTTAGGGGTTGGCCTACTACTGTACGGGTCACGGTTCCTTCGATAATCGGGAGATTAGGATGTAACTGTGTTACTTCATTTTTCAACGTTGCCATATTTGCATTTACACTATAACGGAAGTCACCAATCTGGTCCCGATAGTTTAAAGATAATTCAAACCCTTTATTTACTACTGTTCCCGCATTTACGATAGTCGGTTCTACATCTCCTACGAATGAGGGTAAAGAAACAGGCAACAGAATATCAGAAGTTGTTTTCTTAAAATAATCCAGCGACAGGATAAATTTATTATTCAATACACCTACATCCAGTCCTATGTTTGCCTGTTCGGAGGTTTCCCATTTCAAATCAGGATTACCATACCGGGAAACCACATACTTTTCTCCGTCTTTCTTCAACAAGGTCAGGAAAGCATAGTTATCAATTTCCTGGTTTCCTAATTGTCCCCAGCTACCTCTTAATTTCAGGTCAGACAACCAGCTGATGTTTTTCATAAACTGTTCTTCCGAGATTTTCCAACCCAACGATATAGACGGGAAATAGCCCCAACGGTTATTTTTAGCAAAACGGGAAGAAGCATCCGCACGCAGGTTGGCAGTAGCCATATAGCGGTTATCATATACATATGTAGCCGATGCAAACATAGACATTAATGCCCATTCCGAACCTGAACCACTGTTCCACAAATTCAGTTCAGTACCTCCGAAATCCAGATAACGGAACGTATCGGTAGTATAGTCAAAACGCTGGCGGGAAGCTCCGATAGAAGAGTCATAGTTGGTAATATACTCTGTACCCACTACGGCATTGATACTGTGTTTGTCAAATACCTGGTTATAGTTTAGTGTATTATTCCAGGTAAATGTACGGCTCTCGCCTCTCTGTTCATCCAGTGAATTCGGACGGTTTTTACGGCCTAATCCTTTATCGACTCCCGAACCACTACCGTCATCACCCCCGAAGTTGATATTGAATACTTTGTAATGATACATATTCATATCCAGTCCCAGGTTCGACCTGAACTTCAATGATTTGTCAGACAGGAATCCATATTCTGCAAAGACATTCCCGAAGGTAGTGTATTGCCGGCGTTTGTTATCGGTATATTTTGCCAATGCAATCGGGTTGGAAGTCCATTCATATTTATCACTTTCAAATCCTCCGTTCTGGTCGGCATATTGATAGAAAGGAAGGTCTGTGAAAGGGTCTTCTACACTATACGTCGGGTCGCTTGGGTCTTTATATACAGATAATACCGGCGGACGAAGCATGGCATGGCGGATAATACCCGGAGATTCTCCTTTTGAATTGAGTTTATCCTGTATAGCATACGTCAGCTGTACATTGGCTCCTACCGTCAGGCGGTTAGTCAGGTTTGAATTTACATTCAGACGTAACGAATACCGTTGGTATTTATCATTATCGTACACCACAATACCATCCTGTCCGATATATCCCATGGATAACAAATAACGGGTTGCTTCATTCCCTCCACTGGCAGTTGCCTGTATGTTGTGCATTTGTCCGGTGGTGAATAGTTCACGCAACCAGTCTGTATCAGCTATACCGGGACGGTTTATTTCGCCTGTATAGGGATTTGTTCCGGCATATCCGGCATTATTCCATGCCCTTTCCTGTAGTTCCAGGTATTGTGAGGTATTCAGCATTTTCGGCAATTTCACTGCCCGGCTTAGTCCATACGTATAATTGATTTCCATATGGTTCTTTCCCTGTTCTCCTTCTTTGGTCGTAATCACAATGACACCACCTGAGGCACGTGAACCATAAATAGCTGCTGCCGAAGCATCTTTCAATACAGTGACGGATTTAATATCGGAAGGATTCAGGAACGTAATACTTCTGGAAGGAATTCCATCGATAATATATAAGGGACTGTTGTTACCGATTGCACCTTCCCCACGAATCAATACATTAATATCATCACCGGGAGCTCCGGTACTCTGGGTAATCTGTACCCCGGAGATTTGTCCCTGCAACGCCTGTGATACACTCAGTGTATGGCGTTTGCTGACATCTTCCATATTCACAGGGGCAATCGCTCCGGTAAGGGATGATTTTTTCTGTGCCGAATACCCTACTACAACTACCTCTTCCAGTTCGAGGTCTGAACGCAGACGGATATCCATGGTTCCGGATTCTTCCACAGTAATAACCTGCGTCGTATAGCCTACATACGAAAAGGATACGGTATTTCCTTTTACATCCAGTACATACTCGCCGTCATAATTGGTAATCGTACCGTTGCCGGTACCGGGTTCTACAACAGATACTCCTATCAGCGTTTCACCGGTCGCTGCATCGGAAACCGTACCTGTGATTCTTTTACTCTGTTGTGCAAACAAAGCAACACTACTCATCAGTAAAAGACAAAATAGTAATAATCGTTTTAACATAACTATTAAATTAAATAGTTGAACTTTATTTATAAGCAATGGTATAGGTATTGTCAGCAATAATCTGTTGTCCTTTGGTAGTCAGCCGGGTTCCTGTCGGAAGTGCCACCACAATACGGGCATCCGAGGCGGGAAGGTCAAAACTTCCGGTACCGGTAAGATTACGGGCAACATATTGTTTGCTAACAATATCAAAGAGGTCAACAGCCTGGGTAGTAGTATACTCTACTGTTTTGGATTCATCATATGGGTTATAATAGAGATAAACCGGATAAGGACGTTCCGAATAGAAATCGGTCGCATTACAATCCAGTTGCAGGATACCTTCTACATTCGTTTCGTTAATAATGGCTCCGAAAATACCCATAGGAGAAGAACTGTACACACTGAACATACTTTCCACCGGATTATCGGCAATCCATTTCGGTCCGTCTCCCAAAGCCACCGGAGTTACGCCTTCGAGTGATTTCTTGTTATAATCGTCTTCACGGCGCAAACCTTCATACGAAATATTATTGTTAGTGATGTTTTTCAGTTCCGGCGCCCACTGGTGAGCATCGTCTATATTCATCGGGAAGAACAAACGGCAGGCACTGGCATTGTTAAGCATCCACTTACCGATTGTTTTAGCAAACTGAGGTTCATATTTTACCATAGAGATAAAAGGCCATGCCGGTTTGATACTATTCATCAGGAAAGCAAAGCCGCCACCGTCATACAGGCTACCCTGTAACCCGTTTACTTCATACTCACCCCACTGTCCGGTGATAATTCCCCAGCCATAGCGTCCGTCCGGATTCTGGTAACCGTCAAACGTCCAGTTCAGAAGTTTCAGTACATCATAATCCGTTTGTTCGGTTGCATTCAGGTAAGCGGCTGCATACACACCCAACGGCAGAAGGATTTCGTAGAAACGGCTTTCGGTTTGTGCCAGCAACGCTTCGGTTGCACTTTTCGCATGTTTCAGATAGCGGGGGTCGCCAAACTTTTTATAAGCAGATAACAGCACATACGCATGTCGCCGGCAGCATCCTGTTGCAGAGGAATATGATTGACCACTCCTTTCATCTGTGCGTAGTCAAAAAAACGAATAGTTGTAATTGCCATTCAGGACAGAGTCTGCTTTTACAAACTGGTCAGTTATCGTACGCTGAATAGCTTCCGCACCGTCTACACCGGGGAATACATCACATACAGCATAATAAAGGGCATTGGGGAACACATCATACCACCAGTCACGGGCATAGCCGCCACCGAGCATACCTACTTCGGGAGTCGTATTGTTCATCACAATATTCCACCCGTTACCGGTATTGAAATAGTTTTGCACCATTTTCACATAATTGTAGCCATCCTGGTTTGTTTTATCTATTCCAACCAGGCCGGCTCCCAATAAAGCAGCCAGCGAATTGAGGCTTTCATGGAATTCGCCGTTGTAAGCCTCTTTCCCCTGGCGGATATCCTTCACGGCGGTATAGAGTCCAAACGTAGTCTGGTCTATATTCCGGCGATTGTCATCCAGCCAAATCATAGACCCTACGGCACTTTTGTTATTCCAGTCGAAAACAAAATTATCAAAGGAGATAGCTTTTGCTTTCCAGTCGAGCATCTCATACGAGGAGGGCATATCCGGCATCAGTTCCACCCGTGGAATGGCGGTTTGTCTGACCGGTTCACCTAACGAATCATTTGTTGTATTACAGGCTGTGCACAGGGTGCATGTCAATAAGCCTGCCAGGATTCCTGATTTATTCATGGTTGATAGAACTGGTTTGTTTAATAATATTTTTTGCTAATGGATAAGCAGCTAACTGAAGCGTTCCTACAAGAATAAGCGCATATTTCAGGGCAAAGTCTTCCGAAACACCATAAGCAAGCGCTATAAAAAGGATGAGCCCAAAGGCACGTCCCAGAAAGAGACCGAATTCATGACTGAGGATATAAGTATATTCATTCCGTTTCTCAATTTTTGCTACCGCATCAATGGTTTGCATCATAATCGGGAAGTAAGCCAAGTCAAACAAAGGCTGGAAGATGACTTTACACAGCACGAAAATAATGACCCCTGTGGCGGAGAAGAGTACACCATTAAAAACAGTTCCCACACAGAAAATGATGAGTCCGGCAACAAATATTTTCAACCTGTCTTCCGGTTTGGCCATCCGCCCCAGTACATAGACCAGGATGGCTGTCAAGGCTCCACTGACTCCCTGTATCAATCCCAGTGCCAATTAATCCCCTACCAGTTTAAGCACCAGAATGGCCGGAGCTGTCACCAGAAACCCCTGTACCATTCCTTTCAGGGAAGAGAGCAGTAACATTTTACGCCATAACAGCGTAAAGCGGAAATAGAGGAAATCTTTCTGTACCGGATTGGTAAATGTACCTTTCCATAACACAATACAAGCCAGTATCGTCAGGAAGATAACAGCTACCGTCGCCAACTGGTAAGCCAGGTTGATATGGATAACTACCCCCAGTATCTCTTTTCCGTCTATTGTTCCCAGGAATGCACCAATCACCAACGGAACGGTTATAGAGGCTATCGAGAAAAAGAAAGATTCCAGCCCGAAGAAATAGTTCCGGTTACCGTCGGTCGTATTATTGAGCGTAAGCAAATAACGGTTGGTCCAGAAAAAACCCGAAGCCGCCCCCATCGCAAAACCGGCGATACCCAACTCCGTAAATCCCAGGGATTGCACCGTCATCATGGCAAACATAGAGAGTCCACTGACCAGAATTCCTTCGGCATACAGATATTTCACATTGATATACCGTAGCAGGAAACCGTTCAGGAAAGAGGTGGCTACAATACCGATATACATAAAGAGCTGGTAAAAGGCTACCGAAACCGGGTCGCTCGTATTGCGCATCACATACGCCCCTACGAAAATCTCTACCACCGGTAAGACCAGCGCATACAGCATATTGGTCAGTAACAGGGTCCGCATGTTGGGCTCCTGCTGCTTAAAGAACAGATATTCTTTTTTTAGTTTATTCATGGTTGAGTTTTCATCACATTATTTCAGGCTATCCAGTATCTCCTGTATGGAGAATTCAGCACCGCAGATTACCTCATCACTTGCTCCATAATACATTTTAACCGTATCCCCTTCTACCAGGTGTCCATTAGTAAAGACTACATTACCAAAGAATCCGGTCTGCTCATACGGAGCAATGGGTTCCATAATGGGTTCCACACTCCGGGCCAGTACGTGGGAAGGGTCTTTCAAATCCAGCAACAAAGCACCCAGGCAATACCGGTGGTTGAAGTCGGCTCCATGATAAATCTCCAGCCAGCCTTCTTCCGTACGGATAGGAGCAGCCCCTGCACCCACTCGTGCACAATCCCATGAACCGTCCCGCGTTGTAGCAATACAGGTATGTTTCCCCCAGTGTAAACGGTCGGGCGATTGTGCCAGCCAGATGTAATTTCCTCCCAGTTCCGGACTACTCGGACGGTGCAATGCATAATACCTATCGTTTATTTTCTCTTCAAACAACGCACAGTCCTTATTATGAGGCGGGAAAATCATTCCGTGGCGGGTATAATGCTGCCAGTCGGTCGTATGCATCAGTCCTACGCCCACAGCAACCGGCGATACTTCGGTAAATGTAAGAAAATAACCGTCTGCTGTAGTGGCTACACGGCAGTCTTCAATCCCAAAGGATTCCAGCTCGCCTTCCCCGAAAACAGGAGGGAATTCTTTTTCTTCTTTGAAATGGATTCCGTCTTCGCTGGATACCAAACGGAGATAAGACATCGTAGTCAGGTAGTTTTTTCCTTTATACCCGATGACACGAGGGTCGGAAGCATCCAGTTGGGGGTCTTTTTCATCAAATGAGAGTACATTGATTTTTCCTTCCTTATTGTACACAGGAAAACTAATCACTCCCTCTTTTTGTGCCGGACGTTCGGCAACACGCAATAATAACCAAATCTTTCCCTTATAACGGAACACACCCGGGTTAAGCAGGCAGGTAATTTCCATGCCTTCAATTCCGGGTTTCAGGTCCGAAGGTTTTAACAAGGGGTTTTGTTGAAATCGTTTCGCAATATCCATATTTTTCACGTATTAAATTAACAGCCTGTGGCTTTATGAAAACAAATCTATGCGAGGGGATTCCGGAAGGAGTATACTATATTCTCAAATGAGTATACTCCTGCTATACAACATATTTATGACTATTTTTTGTACCTTTATGGTTGTATATTTGTAGTATGAATCTGATTAAAACTCTATATTATACGCTTCTGTGTTGCCTGACTATACCAGTACCTGCTTTTTCCCAGAACGTAGTAAGACAACTTACCAATGCCGATGGATTATCCAATAACTCCATTAACTGCATTTTTGAAGATTCCCGCCACATCCTTTGGGTGGGTACGTGGGACGGACTGAATGCGTATAACGGAAGGGATTTCCAGGTATACCGTTATAACCGCAATACACCTTCTTCGATAAGTAATAATGTCATACGGCAGATTTTCGAACAATCGCCGGGATGCCTATGGATAGCTACCGATTATGGAATCAACCGGTGGGATGAGGACAAACAGCAATTCACCAACTATTTTCTGGGAACCGAACACCGTATCCCGAAAGAGGAACGTTCCTACCTGATAGGGATAACCCAACAGAAAAGGGTTATCTGCTATGTAAAACAACAGGGCTTTTTTATTTTAATGATGAGTTACAGGGCTTTGAAACTATCCCGGTTGACCTGGATGGGAAAGAACTCCGTGACTTTATACTGGATGAGAACGGACATATCTATTTTTTATATGAGAATGGCAGCCTGGAACAATATATGATAGATTATACACAGCAGACAACTGCTGTTACTTTTTCAGGAAGACAGTAGATAGAACCGGAAAATAAGGTTCACAACATCTTTTACTCCAATGGTCTGTTCATTCTCAATTACGGCAGCTATCTAAAGTTGGTAAATGATAAAAACCCCTATCCTACCGGTATTGATGTAGACCCGGGGCGTATCATTTCACAGGTTTTATTTGAACACGGACAATTATTTATCAGCTATTATGACGGTGGATGTATCCTATATGATATAGCTACCCGGGAATCACAACGGATAGAAGAGTTACCCGCTTATCTCTCCATCTTTTCCCTGTATGCGGGTAGCCAGCAAATCCTGTGGGTGGGTACCGACGGACAAGGATTATTTAAAGTATATGAACATACGTCTCCTTTCCACACAGTTACCACTACGCATCCGGTCCGGGCTTTCTGTACAGATGAAGCAGAAAACCTCCTGGTAGGTACCAAAGGAGAAGGTATCCGGGTAATAAACAGACAAAACAGGGAAACCATCCGTACTTATACCGTGCAGGATGGACTGTTATCCAATTCGGTATATGCCATAGAAAAGAACAGAGATGGTGATATTTTTACCGGGACGGAAGCCGGCGGCATCAACATTCTCTATAAGAATAGCCAACAGCTGCTTACGCTGGATTTGCCACAGGATGCTCCTTTTTTTAAAGCTGTTTATAGCATCTGTTTTACCGACAATGATTCTTTACTATGGTTGGGAACATCGGGCTATGGGCTGATAAAAATAACGTTGGATAAACAGAACGGACGGTACCAGGTAAAAGAGGTCGAACAATATGCCTCTTCCGGAACCGCCCTGTCCCTGAATAACAATGTAATTTATTCGATTGTACCGGGATTTACTGAAAAGGAATTATGGCTGGGAACCCGGGGCGGAGGTGTGAGTTATTTCGACAGGGAATCCAATCATATCCGGAGCCTGGAAGAGATAGACCCTGCCTTGTCACTGACCAGTAATGATGTCTTATCCCTCGTTAAAGAGGATGCAGGGATATGGATTGGTACAAGTTACGGCCTGAATTTGTTAAGCAAAAGTACAAAGGAATACCGGATTACCGAATATACGGAGCAGGATGGATTACCCAATACAACCATTCACGGAATCCTGACAACCGGAGAAGGGGATGTGTGGTTAAGCACCAACCAGGGACTATCCCACATCAACAGCGCCGGACAGGTGGTAAATTACTCTGCCAAAGACGGGCTACAGAATGATGAATTTTCGGACGGGGCTTATTTCTGTGATGAAAACCACATATTCTATTTCGGAGGAGTTGAGTGGCTTCAATTATTTCCGCCCGGACGAGATACATCTGCGGGATTTCGACCCGGATATCCGGCTGGAGAATCTACGGATTTACAATACCACCCAACAGATACCGGAACGTATCCGGGATGGTATATTAAAACTGGCCTACGATGAAGCCTATGTTACATTTACGTTCATTGCGCAGGATTTTATCAATAATGAGAATTGTGAATACGATTACCGGTTAATCAATTTCTCGGACGAATGGATAAAGAACGGAAATAATCCGAATGTGGTATTTACCAAACTGCCTCCCGGTAAATATACCCTGCAGGTAAGGGCTACCAACGGCGACCGGATACGGGGGTCGGATATCTATTCGCTCCGGATTGTAGTGGCGCATCCCTGGTGGCTGAGTACAACCGCTTTTATCATCTACAGTATGCTGTTTGTCCTGCTGGCCTATATCATCTATCTGGTCATCCGGAACAGGATACGGTTAAACCGGCAGCTACTACTGGAACACATTGAAAAACAGAACCAGCAGAAGATACATGAATCAAAACTTAATTTCTTTACCAATGTAGCGCATGAGTTCTTTACTCCTTTGACGCTTATTTACGGGCCGGCACAACATCTGTTGGAAAAAATAGATTTGGATGATTATACCAAACATTATATCCAGATTATTAAAAATAATTCGGACCGGATGCAGAAACTGATTAATGAGTTAATGGAGTTCCGGAAAGTAGAATCCGGACATACACCTTTGCACCCGGAGAGTATAGATATCCCATTATTAATGGCTTATATTGCGGATAACTATTCGGATATCGCCCACGAAAATAAAATTGAATTTATTATTGAAAAGGAGAATATTTCCAGTCTGGTGACTGACCGCAATTCACTGGAAAAGATTGTCTTTAACCTGATATCGAACGCATTCAAATATACACCTGCCGGAGGCTATATCCATGTGCGGGTATGGCAGGAAGAGGAACTGTATCTGACTGTCCGCAACTCCGGTAAAGGATTGACGGAAAAACAGATGGATAAAATATTCAACCGTTTCCGGATTTTTGATTCCTCCCGCCTGGAAGGTAGCCGCAGTACAGGTATCGGGCTGGGACTGGCTAAAAGCCTGGCCGAACTACTGGGTGGAAACATAGAAGTAAACAGCAGCCTGGGGGAATATGTAGAATTCAGGGTGCACATCCCGCCAATGGAAGCCAAACCGGAAAACTACAGGGAGCCGGAAATGGCCGATACATTATCTACGCTGTCCGGGGATGAACCTGTGCACCGGAATATCTCTATCCTGATTGTGGAAGATAAACGGAATATACGGGAGCTACTAAAAGATATCCTGGCTCCATGGTACCACATTACAGAGGCAGGCAACGGGGTAGAAGCGTTGGAGAGCATAGAGGTAAACAGACCGGATATTATTATCAGTGATATCCTGATGCCTCACCTGGATGGTATCGGACTGATTGATAAGTTAAAAGCGGATCCCAAAACAGCCCATATTCCGGTTATTCATATTTCAGCCAAGTCATCCGTAGAAGACCAGATTAGCGGTTACCAGCATGGAGCTGCTTTGTACATTACCAAGCCTTTCCATCCCCGGCATGTATTGGCAACCGTAGAAAACCTGATCAACCGGCACAGTACGCTGAAGGAATATTTTAATTCCAGCCGTTCTTCCATCGTGGTTAAAGATGGTCTATCCATCCATCAGGACGACGAACGGTTACTACAGGAGATTATCTCTTTCATTGAAAAAAATATAGACGATGAATCCCTGAATCCGAACTCTATCGCCGAAGCACTGGGACTGAGTAAAGCGACTCTTTACCGCAAGCCAAAAGATATAACAGGTAAAACGCCGAGTGAATATGTCCGTTCCATCCGGCTGGAATATGTAGCCCGTTTATTAATCACCACCCGTCTGTCAGTAACCGAAATTATGTTTAAATCCGGCTTTACCAACAAATCCTACTTCTACCGTGAATTTGCCAAACAATACGGCACCTCACCCAAAGAATACCGCATCACCCAAACCGGAAAATAAAGAAAACAGATATCCATTTTTTCAACACATAAAGGCCGGATAATATACCTCGACTGTAAGCACTCTATGATATGCTTTTAGTGACGTATACATCCGGCCTTTTTTACTAACGCTTCAACCCTTCACACTCCGGTCCGGATTCAACACTGGCTTCAGGCACATCCCCTTTTCCGGCAGTTGAATCCTCTATCCAGGGACAAGGATAACAGGGAGGCTTCTTCCTGCGTACCGGCTGGAACAATACGCCGGCCAGTGATAATAAAAACGACAAAATAGTTTCCAAAGACTTCATACCTCATTTTTTATAGTACCCATTTCACTTTTCACTTTCAAAATCTCCGCAGAAATTTGAACCAACGCTCTCCGGTAATTCTCCCGGTTATCTCCATTCACCTCACTGATATAAGGACTATACGCCATCTCTTTGGCAAAAGCCTCTGTGTCGGGACTCATATCAGCAGCCGGTGTGTACCGCTGCCGGTAGCAACCGCCCATAATCCATAAAGCCCAATAACGGTTCCGCATACCGGCGAAAAGACAAACTGTGTTTCCCTACTTCCACCTTTCCCCCATGCCAATAATCATTGGGGCCGCCATACGCCGTAATACCAAAGAAATTGTGATATTCCGTAGCCAGACGGCTCTTTCCCCAGCCACTCTCCAAAGCCGCCTGTGCCAGGATAACCACCGGATTTATCCTATAAATCCTCCCGGTTTCCTCCGCCATAGCCAGATAAGCTGCTACAAACGCTGCCTTCTTCATACCTGTTTACCTTTCAGGAACGAATTACATATGTTCCAATTCACACGGCTCATCCAGAACCACCGTCTTAATAAACGGAATATCCCGCTCAAAACCTATCCGTTCCATCTCGGCCTTTACATCCGCACAAGGCAAAAAGTTAATACGGGCCTTCTTCATATGGTGAGCTTTGAAATCCTCTTCCGACTCCACCCCCTCACTACCGGCAGTCACCCGGAAAATACCCAGGTTAGGAACGTTTACACTATGCCCACTCTGCATATATTCCAGCAGCGCATCAACCAGGTTATCCAGGATAAGGCTCACATCCCCACGGGTAGCCGACGACTGCAGAGCGATACGCTTACACAACTGCTTGTGAGTAATCATTTTATTACGAACCACCCGTCCGAAATACTTTTTCTGGCCGCTATCAGGACCCGCCATCATTCGCTGTCCTACCACACGATAAGTAACTGACATACGCTAAAAATTTAAAAGATTAATACTAAGAACCGACAATTGTCAATTCAAAAGTACAACCTGCCAATAGCGCAATCTGCCTCCCGGGGACTATAGGTGACTATTTGGGAAACTAAACCTAAAAAAAGAGCAAAACACTTGATTATCACAGGATTTTTGACTATATTCAAGACACCAAACACCCATACAAAAAGACCATGGAACACGAAACCACATTCCGTATAAAAAGCTACACATGGAAAGAACTGGGGCTTCAGTATAGCCCCAACGAATCCCCCATCTCCGCCCGTAAACGCCTGCGCCGGTGGGTAGACCACCATCCCACCCTCCGGGACGAACTCACCCGCCTGGGCTGGAAAAAAGGAAACCACCTCCTCACCCCCTCCCAGGTAAAACTCATCATCCACCACCTCGGCGAACCCTTCCACTGGTAAACCCGGAGCAGGAATAAAGTATGAATTCCCCTCCGGAGAGACTGTGTACACACATTTCATTTCCCCTCTTGAGAGGGGTCGGGGGTGAATTCTAAGTCTCTTGCAAATATTCA
>JAJBTP010000493.1 GCA_020860805.1 Tannerellaceae bacterium
CTTTTATACCAAAGATCCCAACTTTATTCCGGGTACAGTGGGCGAGGGGCTGGATTTTGTTACCGTCAATACCACTACCTATGAACCCGAATTGCGGCTACCTTTCGATGATTGGCTGGATGATAGTGATACCGGTTATACCATTGAAAATACAATGGATGCTGCAGAACAAAAGTATGGAAATGCAACCCGTATCGTAATTAAAGGAATCTATTATCCGGATGCAGGGTGGTCCGGTGACTGGTTTAGTTTCGCAGGTGTAAATTACGAAACCTTCGCACTCCTTAAAGCTGCTTATACTGCAGCTGGGACAGGTTCGGATTTGATAGCAGCATGTGACGATATGTTTAACAAGATTAAAACATATAAGCCGTCTATTACTGCATCCGATTTCTCAGGCCTCCAGGCAGTGGATTTAACAGGAATATCAAATGGAGGTGAAATAATCAAGACGGATAAGAATACAGCATGTATTCGCTGGTATCAGGATGGACTGAATTATTATTATTACGAAAACCGTCATGATGATGATACGTTAGGAGAGATGGCTTTTGGTAAATACGGAGTCGTTCGTAATAACTGGTACAAACTGAAAATAACCCATGTATCCGGCCCCGGAACTCCCTGGTACCCTGATATTAATGAGCCCGGCCCTGGCGACCCGGATCCGGTAGACCCAATCGATCCATATTCCGGTTATATTGGTATCGAAATAGACGTTCAACCCTGGATTGTTTGGGAGAGAGGAATCGGAATCTGATTCTAACGAACTGTTTTATTCGGGGCAGGTGAGTACCTGCCCTTCCTTCACTTTCTACTAAACAGAACCATGTGTATGTATGCAATAGCAAAAAAAATATGTATGCTAATGCTCCTGTTCATTGTATCATCCTGTATAGATGATACCTATGAAGATTGTGGCGTCTATCTGGAATTCATATTTGATTATAATATGGAATATGCGGATTCTTTCGATCCGCAGGTGGGAGTAGTAGATGTGTATATATTTGATGAAGAAGGGAATTATTTACTTTCTAAACATGCAGATAGCAGAGCTGATTTGATCAACCATAAGCAGATGTTCATAAGTGGAAAAGAACTGCTACCGGGAACTTACCAGGTAATAACTGTAGGTGGGCTAAGTGAACATTTCCGCTTCACGGATTCATACGATACGGAATCTCTGTCCGGATCTTCTGCGATTGAACAAATCAAATTAGAACTGTACCGGGAAAGTAATGTAGTTTCCCATGAGTTTCCACATCTTTGGTTTGGAGTAACAACCCTTTTTCACTATCAGTCAGACATTTCGGTTTGTCCTGTCTATTTGATAAGAAATACAAACCGGTTTAATGTGGCTCTGCAAAACAATAAAGCCACCCAACTATTGCAGACGGATACCCCGGCCCCCTATACATTTGAAATTATTACTCCCGAAGGTGGAATTTATGGGCGTAATAATGAGCCACTTGTAAAAGAACAGGTCTCTTATCTACCTTACTATCTTGAATCCACCTATTCTATAGCGGCAGCTGAGGAACCAGCCGGTTTAGTAGCAGGGAAACTGAATACCATGAGATTACTGGCAGACAATAAGGAAGAATACAGCATCGTAGTTCGTGATAATACCAGTAACAGAGAACTCTGGAACTACAACCTTATGGATCTGTTGGAAAAAACCAGACCCTTCTCACCTATGGACGGAACTTTAATTCCTTTACAGGAATACCTCGACCGGCAAGGGGAATGGAATATAGTTATACTATACCGTGAAGAAACACCGGGTGACCCGGATGGCTTTGCCGTTGTTTCGATTCATGTCAACGGATGGATTGTATGGTTGAATGATATTGGGATATAATTAAAATGAAAACAATAGGACATCTCATTTTAACATTGGCAGTTTTATCAGTCTCTTCCTGTAGCCGGAATTCATACGAGAATGAATTTTCTGTCATAGGAGAAACCAGTGGTGTGATGCAGGTAGAAATTGTAGAAGAAGATGCGCTGGCCGACAAAATGGAAACGGTCCGGTTCTTTGTTTTTACAAATTTATCCGGGAATCCTCAACTTGAATTAAACGAACGATTTGACATACCTGACCCTTCCGGAGAAGGTGAAGTTTCTAAACTCAAAATCACCCTGGAAGTAAGTAGGAAGACAGATGGTGTGAATGATAAACTGGTTATTGCACTTATCAACGAGCCGTCAGGCATTAAAGAGGAACTGGACGCTATAAAGAATTATGACCAGCTCCGGAATATGCAACTTTCTTTTGCCGATTTTCTTACTGTAACCCACAGAGAATTGCAAAATAATAAAACAATGCCTATGACAGGCATCGTCCGGACTCATCAGGTATATCCAACCCCTCAGGAAGCAGAAAATAGTACTGTAAGAATGAGCGTACAACGGGTTGTAGCGCGTGTGGATATATATGCAAAAAGAACCCGGCCTGAGTATAAACCTCGCAACCGGAACAGAAGTAATACTGGGTAATACATATGATAAACAATATCTTGTAAGGGGGGGGATAATTCTGTTACATTTGGACAGATTCAAACCCTGACCTCTGGTTTTATCACCAAAAACTGGCTTCTTACAACATCCGAATCTGTTTATCTTCCTGAAATTTCTACCAACGGAACGGGACGTCTTGTCTGTTCATTCTATACCCCTGAACGAACGTGTGCAGCACCCGGTAATGCGGATAAACTGATTCTCTATATAAATGTAATGACGGACGAAGGTGCTTTAAGAAATGCTACACTTATCCTTGATAAAATGCAATTAGAAGGAGTTGAGAAAGACTTATATACGATTAGCCGTAATAACAATTACAGGATTAGTGTAACGGTTGGGGCTGATGCAATAACTGCCTCTCTTGTGGATTGGAAGGATGAAAATATAGAAGTTGAATTTTAAGAAAATAATAAAATATACAGTATGAAAAAGCTTGTTTATACATGGATATCCGTACTGCTTTTAATAAGTTTTTCAGGAATATCATCCTGTACGGATGAAAAAGACTCTTTGTCACCATCCCACGTAACCGAAAATACAGCTGAAATAGCGTTTCTGTTAGGAATTCCTCAGAGTATGCAAATAACAACCCGTGGAGAAACCGGAACAGTACCGGAAAATAAAACAGACGATATATATGTACTGGTTTTCGATAAAGGCACGCAAAAACTAATTGCTAAATCCAAAGGAAAAAATATAAGTGTTGCTTCCGGTGCTGAAAACAATAATAAAGTAACTTTTAAAGCAACATTACCGGTAGGTACCGAATATACATTTATGGTGTTGGCGAATGCCGCCAACTATTTAAGTGAGATAGAAGTAGGTTTAATGCCGGAAAAGAAAAAAGAAGATGTGTTAGCGCTTGTTGTGACGGAAACCGGTAAGTGGGATATTAGTTCAACGATACCCATGTGGAGTGAAGAAGACCTGAACCTTACGGCAACCAGTACTCCTTCGTTTGAACTCACCCGTATGCTGGCAAGAATCAATGTAGAGGTAAACCTTAGGGATGTTTCACCCGGAGTACCTGCCGGAAATTTTGAACTGACCAGTATCCGTTATTACAATTATAATACAGCGGGTGCATTAGTCCCGGACAGAGATAAGTATGATTTTACAGAAAATGCAGTACTTACTGCCACCCTTCCGGTCTCTCCCGGTACACAGACCGGAAGCGCCTTGGTCTATGATGGAGGCGACATTACCGGTAAAACGTTTTGTAAAGAGAAAATCTATATTTTCGAAGCCTCTCATAATGGTAATGCAGATAACACTGAATGGATAAATAATCCTTGCCTGGTGATTGGCGGACAGTTCCGGACCAGTGAAGGAGTATGGCTGGATGAAACTTTTTACCGGGTTGATTTTATTAAAAAAGATAATACCGATCCGGGTAACGTACAGGATATATGGCTTTCCATATTACGAAACTTTACTTACAATGTAGTTATTACAGAAGTAAGTGGAAGCGGATTTCCGGAACCCGAGATAGCCGTGAAGTCAGTCCCTATCAACATGGAAGCGAATATTTTGGAATGGAATGAATCGGATATGGGCGAAATCGTTTTTGATGGTACGTTTTACCTTTCAGTAAGCCGGGACCGGTTTACAGTAGGACGTGGTGAAGTGAATAATGAAAGAGAATCCAATAGGTTAGATGTTAAGACAGATTACATTTACCAGAACGATGTAAACCATATCAATTCAGGCTGGTATGTCGAAAAATATGTGGATGAGGCTGATGGTACCACTCCGGTAGACTGGTTAAAACTAAACCCTGAGAAGGGAGTACCAAATGATAGAGTGAAAGCTTATTTTACATACGAAGAAAATACTACCTCAACAAGCCGTACAGCAATTGTCTGGATTGCTGCCGACCGGCTACGTTACCCTGTATACGTGACACAAGGTGTATCCTCTATTGAGATTGTTGACCCGGCGCATGGGGATATTCCTCTTTCGGAATTGAAACTCGTAGTTCCGGTAGGAGGTATGCAGAGTGAACAGGAACGCTTCAAAGTGGTATGGGCACCCGCTTACCAGGCAGTATCCATAGAACAGACTTCTCCGAAAGACTGGGCGCCGTTTGAGCCGGATTGGCTTACCCCAAATCCCTCACCATCCTGGACGCTGACGGGAACAGGGGTGCAGGAGTATCAGGTAACTGCTCCCGCAGTCAGCCCGGCACTTATAGAACAGGACCCGTTTTATGAAAAAGAGTCTGTTTATACTTTTACTGTCACCGACGGTACGGAAAGTCATACGGCAGCAATAACACCCCACCAGATATACTATAATCTGGTAGTCGATATGTTTACTTACCGGTTGGATGGAAATAATTACAATATCAATGTACGTAGCAACGCGGAATGGATTATAACAGATATTGAAGAGTGGATTCATAATAAACCTCCTTCCTCAACTCCTTCAACCCTTTCAATGCTTGACCTGAAGCCTTCTGATAATTTAAGGATTGGTACTGCCGGAGGGTCTGATGTCCTGGGAGAGGCCTGTACGGTTTACGGTAGTTAACCAGGCAGATGATGTTTACAGACAGTTATGGGGAACCATCTATGTAACCTTTAGTAGTCCGGAAAATAAATTTGCCGATGTTAGGGTCGGTATTTATTTCCCCAGACGTAAGATAACCATTTTAGGACTGGCGAGTGCACTTGACGTGCGTGCCTATAATATTGCATTCCCAAGTCCTTATCATCAGCAGGGAATTAACCGGATGGTGACTTCACCTAAAAATTTCGGCTCTTTACCGGAAAGCACAGTCAAGGTGGGTGAACTCGAAATTATAGGTTATAATTGTGAAGGCATTCCCCGCAATGTCACAAATCCAACGAATCCGGATGCCAACTGGAAACAAGGTGACTTAGCTAAATGGCTGAATGTACATAATCCGGATGTAATTGTTCTGGCATATCCTGCACGGGTGACGGATGAAGTAGCCGGGGTTTTAAAACAGTATGTGGATAATGGAGGCGCGCTCCTTGCCTATACTGCAGAAGCTACGTTTCAACCTTTATCATCCGTTCAAATACTTCTTAATGAGCTTCTGGAAATAAACCTGAGTGGAACTACCAGTTTTCTAACCTATAATGATGGTATCATTTTCTCGATGAAAGCAGGTCCGGAATATGATGATGAGCCTGTCCTGAATGGACCTTTTGGAAATATACAGGGATTGAATTTTGGAATGTACCTGTATTATGCCGGTGTTTCTACCTCTTTAATAGAAGATAAGGTTCATACCCTGGTTTCGACTGATGATAAACTTACTTCAACTTATTCGCCACGTTCGAATAATACACTTGCTTTCAGGCATAAAACCTTGAATTTTATCTGGGTTGGCAACGGGAAAGGTACGGGTTCTTATTATCCATTGATTCCGGAACCCTATCATGATGTGATCGCAAATGATGAAGTAAATTTTGAACCTGAACGAAAACCTGGATTTGGATATGGTTCTGTAAAAGGTGCGGATAATGCTTTCTTTTTTATGAATGCAATGGCGTGGTTAATAGAAGTAACCAACCACGTTCCACCGGCTGGCGGTTATTAATAAAAAATCCGGGATAGCAAATTTGTTTGCTATCCCGGAATGTATACTTTGCAATTTTTTCAGACTATAAGTCTTTTTTTTGGTAATCTACTCCAGTATCACCTGTACCCATCCATAAGTATCAGGTTCATCACCGTATTGGATACCTCTTAATTTCTTATATAGTTTTTCGCAGATAGGCCCGGGTTTGCCGTCTGTGGAATAAATATAGGATTTGTTTTCGTCCAGGTCGTCAATTCGTGAAAGAGGAGCAATAACGGCTGCGGTGCCGCATTCGGCTGCTTCGTCAAAAGTGGCCAGTTCCTCTACCGGAACGGTACGGCGTTCTACTGTTAATCCCATATCTTCGGCCAGTCGCATAAGGCTCATGTTGGTGATAGAAGGTAGGATAGATTTGGATGCCGGTGTAATATAGCTGTTTCCCCTAATAGCAAAGAAATTAGCAGGACCACATTCATCCAGTACTTTTTTCTCTTTGGGGCCCAGATATAAAACGGCATTGTAACCTGCTTTTCTGGCTTTATCACCAGCTACTAAACTGGCAGCGTAATTACCGCCTACCTTAATATTTCCGGTTCCGTTAGGAGCCGCACGGTCATAATCCCGCATGATACATACCGGAGTCGGTTTAAATCCTTCTTTAAAATAAGGACCTACCGGAGTAACAAAAACGAGGAACAGATATTCTTCTGCCGGTTTTACGCCCACCTGTGGGCCTGTTCCGATTAATAACGGACGAATATATAAGGATGAACCACTTTCATAAGGAGGAATGAACCGCTCATTCAGACGAACGACTTTCCGGACGGCTTCTTCAAATAGTTCAACCGGAAGTTCTGCCATCAGGATTCCCCGGCTGGAAGATTGCATACGTTTGGCATTTTCGTCCATACGGAAGACGCGCACTTTACCGTCTTTACCACGGAAAGCTTTCAAACCTTCAAATGCTTCCTGGCCATAATGAATACAGGTAGCTGCCATATGCAGGTTGATAATGTCCGAAGAACTTACTTCCAACTCTCCCCATTTCCCCTTCCGGTAATAACATCTTACATTATAATCTGTTTTCATATATCCGAATGTCAGGTCGGACCAGTTTATATTTTCCATATAGAGTCGTCATTATAAGATTATGCTTGCAAAAGTAAACTATTTTGGGCTATAATTGCTACATTTGCACACAAAAATGAAGGAAAAGTAGTTAGTAGCTGGTCGTTAGCAGAATGTTCATTACACTCACTTAGTAGTAATTAAATGAGTGAAACGAATTTCTCTAATCTGCCAACTACTAACTACCAACTACTAACTACTTTAATAAATAATATGCGAGTAATTGATTTGATAAACAGTAGCAGACAAGCTGCTTTTTCTTTTGAAATTCTTCCACCCCTGAAAGGGAACAGCATACAGAGGGTTTATAAAATTATTGATAAACTGCGTGAATTTGATCCGAAATATATCAATATAACCTCTCACCACGGTGAATTTGTTTATAAAACTCTTCCGGACGGAACCTTTCAGAAAGTAAACATCCGGAAACGTCCCGGTTCAGTGGCCATTGCTTCTGCCATTCAGAATAAATATGGGATTACGGCGGTTCCTCATATCATTTGTAAAGGATTTACAAAAGAAGAGACTGAGTACGCACTGATTGACCTTAATTTCCTGGGCGTACATGACTTACTGTTGTTGCGGGGAGATGTCAAAACACTGGACCCTAATCAGAACCCTGCTGCATTTCATAATTATGCTACTGATTTGCAGGAACAGGTGAACAACTTTAATAAAGGTGTTTCCCTGGATGGTTCGGCTTTTGAAGCCCATGAAACGCCTTTTTCGTATGGTATGGCTTGCTATCCTGAAAAGCATGAAGAGGCACCTAATCTGGAATCAGATATTTATTACCTGAAAGAGAAAGTGAAAAACGGAGCTGATTATCTGGTAACACAGATGTTTTTCGACAACGAAAAATATTATGCATTTGTAGAACGCTGCCGGGCAGAGGGTATCACAGTTCCTATTATTCCGGGTATAAAACCCATTGTCTTTAAGAATCAGTTAACAGTACTTCCTAAAATATTCCGTTCGGATATTCCCGAACCACTGGCTACCGAACTTCGTACATGTAAAAATGATGAAGAAGCCAAAGCCATAGGCGTGGAATGGAGTATCGCCCAGTGTAAAGACCTGATAGAACACGGAGTACCCAGCCTCCACTTTTATACCCTTATGGCTTCGGATAGTGTATATAAAGTGGCGAAGGAAATTTATTAATCAAAAAGTAGTTAGTAGTTGGTAGTTAGTAGGACGTTCGCTTTGCTCACTTAGTAGAAAAATTTTAAACGAGCAACGCGAGTGCCCTGCTAACTACCAACTACTAACTACCAACTACTTTAAAAAATGATTTCAGTTGATGGATTAACAGTGGAATTTGGCGGTAGTGCGCTATTTTCCGATATATCTTTTGTAATTAATGAAAAGGACCGGATTGCCCTCATGGGGAAAAATGGAGCCGGAAAATCTACCTTATTAAAGATATTGGCAGGCGTGCGGGAAGCTACCCGTGGTAAAGTATCTGCTCCTAAAGATACGGTTATCGCTTACCTGCCTCAGCATTTAATGACAGAAGACGGACGGACTGTGTTTGAGGAGACAGCGCAGGCTTTTGCTCATTTACATGCCATGGAGGCTGAGATTGAGGAGATAAACAAACAGTTGGAAACCCGTACGGATTATGATTCGGATGAATATTATGCGCTTATTGAACGGGTATCGGCTTTAAGTGAAAAATTCTATTCGATAGAAGAAATCAATTACGATGCCGATATTGAAAAAACATTGCTGGGGCTGGGTTTCAAACGGGACGATTTTCACCGTCAGACCAATGAGTTCAGCGGTGGATGGCGGATGCGTATTGAGTTGGCTAAACTATTGCTGAAGAAACCGGATGTGTTGTTACTGGACGAACCTACCAACCATCTGGATATTGAATCTATCCAATGGCTGGAAGATTTTCTGATTGATAACGGACAGGCGGTAGTCGTTATCAGCCATGACCGGGCATTCGTAGACCGTATTACTACCCGTACCATTGAAGTAACTATGGGACGTATTTACGACTATAAAGTAAATTATAGTACCTATCTGCAATTACGGAAAGAACGCCGTGAACAACAACAAAAAGCATTTGATGAACAGCAGAAAATGATTGCTGAAAACAGGGAATTCATCGAACGTTTTAAAGGAACGTATTCCAAGACCTTACAGGTACAAAGCCGTGTGAAAATGTTGGAAAAACTGCAAATCCTTGAGGTCGATGAAGAGGATACCTCGGCTTTGCGTCTGAAATTTCCTCCGGCTCCCCGGTCAGGTACCTATCCGGTAATGATAGAAAATGTTGCTAAAAGTTATGGTGAAAAGACTGTGTTTAGTCATGTAAACCTGACTATTGAAAGAGGTGACAAAATAGCTTTTGTTGGTAAAAACGGTGAAGGGAAATCTACCCTTGTGAAATGTATCATGAAAGAAATTGAGCATGCCGGTACACTGACGCTCGGACACAATGTACTGATTGGGTATTTTGCTCAGAATCAGGCATCTTTGCTGGATGAAAACCTTACTGTCTTTCAGACGATTGATGATGTGGCAAAAGGTGATATCCGGAATAAAATCAAGGATTTATTGGGGGCTTTCATGTTTGGTGGCGAAAATTCAACCAAGAAAGTTAAAGTACTATCCGGAGGTGAACGTACCCGCCTGGCGATGATTAAACTCCTGTTAGAACCTGTGAATCTGTTGATTCTGGATGAGCCTACCAATCACCTGGATATGAAAACAAAAGATATTCTGAAGCAGGCTTTACAGGATTTCGACGGTACGTTGATTGTAGTATCCCATGACCGTGATTTCCTCGATGGATTGGTATCAAAAGTATATGAATTCGGTGGTGGTAAAGTGGTTGAACACCTGGAAGGTATTTACGAATTTATGCAACGTAAAAAGATGGAAAACCTTCGTGAACTGGAACGAAAATAAATAGAGAACTATACCTGTCGGTAAAGGCTGTTACAAAATAGAAACCTGAAACAGCCTTTTTCTATTCAGTAAACTTTTCCAATACTCTCCTATAAAAGCTATTTTTACCTTTCACCCTTCACAAAACTGTGTAAGTTTTTGTATTTCAACGCGTAACCCTGTGAAGGGTAGTGTGAAGGGAAAAGACAACCCTTCACAGGATTTTAATACTATCCCTGATAGGGTTTTGAGTAGTTTACCTATCTTTTTATTTTCATACCGAAGCCACTAAAATAAGATACGGGTCTCGCGCCATTGCCAATACGTTGGCAATAGAATGCCAGTTACATGGCACGGCTGTGCCAATAGGGCGGCAGTGGAGTGCCAACCGTATGGCAGAGGGATACGACCTGGTGGGATTAATATGTAACAACCTTCTTTATAAAAAGAATAGGTTGCATGTTATTTAATGTATTTAGAAAGGTAATAAAAGGTTTCCGGTGAGGGGGCACTTTCTATATAGGAGCGGCTGGAAGCAGTGACGGAAAACGTAAAACCCATCTCGGCTGTATCGGATACCGGGAGATATAACTCGGTTCCCCGGATACCAGTTGCCAGTATATTGGTAGGAGATTCAGTCCGGATATCGTCTTTTAAAGAGTAATACACTGTGTAGGTATGTTCGTCGGATATATCAGAAACAGCTTCCCAGGTGATTTTGAGCTCGTCACCCTTTCTTTCGGCTTTTATTTCTTTCGGTGAAGGTGGGATTGTATCGTCTATCCAGGGCATGGGTACGAGGTGTGCCGGATATTTGTAGTAATTGTTGACTAATTCATCATAAATACCTTTGGTGTTATTTAAGATATTGGCTGTCCGGAAGAAAGTCGTTCCTGAGGCACCTGCCTGGCGGCTGTATTCTATCTGAGTAGTAATATCCGACAATTCCCAGTCTGCTTCTTCTGCTTCCATGCGGTAGGCTCCTAAGCCTGGTACTACTAACCGGTTTCCAGCATTTTCAATCCAATTATCTACAAACGGATAGAAATCATTGTGCTGATAATACATCATAGGTACTATCATATCGTGTTTTTCCTGTATTATCCATGCTTTAGGGTCCTGATGTACTGTTTCAAAAGCTGTCCATCCGGCATTTGGATTTTGTTCTATCCGGTTGTATTTTCCTAAGGGGGCACTACTGACCTGTACCCAGGGTTTGATTTCTCTGACTGTATCGTGTATCCGGGCAACCAGTTGGTTGATATTATTGCGCCGCCAGTCTGCCGGATTTACTTTTTTTCCGTATTTCGTGTGCGTTGCTTTATCAGGGAACCTATCAGCTTTGTCCGGGTAACGGATGTAATCGAAGTGGACACCGTCTATATTATAATTGCTAACTATTTCACGTGTGAGAGAGAGTATGTAATCAGTTGTACCGGGCATACCGGGGTCAAGATACCATTCTCCCATGTGTTTTTTACAAAGTTCAGGGCGGCGTTTGACGATGGATTGTTTGCCTTGTTGTCTGACCACCTGGTCACTACCTACCGGGAAGGTTACTACCCAGGCATGGCATGCTATTCCTCGTTTATGGTACTCTTCGATAGCAAAAGTAAGTGGGTCGTATCCGGGTGATACTCCGTATTTACCGGAAAAGACCTGGCTGGCCGGTTCGATAGCTGAGCGGTAAATAACGTCTCCCCGTAAGCGTACCTGTATAAATACAGTATTAAAGTTTGCGAGGTATAGTTTATCCAGTATTTCACATAACTCGTTTTGTTGTCCTATTTGTTCCTGTTCTGTACGGGCTGGTGATGAAGGCCAGTCTAATCCGTAAATAGTGGTTAACCAAACTCCCCGGATTTCATGTTTTGGGGGTTCGGCATGTAGGAGGGGGGAAAGGAACAAAAAAAATCCCATAGCTCCCTAAAAGGAGGGCTTTACTGAGGTATCGTATTATTTTTGCTATCGTTTTTGTGTCCATGGATTTTAAGACTTCCTTATGGAGTGTATTCCGGTATGTCGGTTGTAATGAAGTCGGCTCCATATTGGATAAGTTGCTTCATTAATTCCGGTTTGTTTACTGTCCAGACATTAATCGTTAATCCTTGTTGCTTCGCTTCTTTAAACCATTCCGGGTTTTCCAGCATTTTGTTATAATGATAGTCCAGTCCGGTAAATCCCAGTTCTTTCAGGCGGGTAGGAGTCAGGTCGCCGTTCAGGTAAGCTACCTGTGTAGAGGGAACTTGCCGGATGAATTCCAGTCCCGCATCCAGGTTGAAAGTAATATATTCTGTGCGATCCTGTAAGCCCATTTCTTCTACCATTTTTACTACTGCACGAGCTGCTTCCCGGTTACGTTCCGGTGTTTTATGGGGTTTGAGTTCCAGTATGAGTTGTATACCAGGTAAGGTAAGACTTCGTTCCAGATACTCCTGCAGGGTGGGTATTTTTTCTCCGTTGGCTAACCGGAAATCCTGTATCTGGGAGTAAGGTACTTTTTGGATACTCACTCCTTTTATTTTATCGTCATGGAAAATAACTAACACATTATCACTGGTAAGGTGTACGTCAAATTCCGAACCATATACCCCTATTTCATGTGCCAGTTCCAGTGAACGGATAGAATTTTGTGCTGATCCTGCTGTCTGCCAATATCCCCGGTGAGCAATGATTTGGGGTTGAGCCTGTATAAAGAGGGGTAAAAATAATAAAACCCCCCCCAGCCCCCCGGAAGAGGGGCTTTTTTGAGGTAGGTTATTATTTTTCCTACAACTTGTTTATACATTGTTTTTACACATGTAATAAATATCTTTCGGCTTCTATAGCTGCCTGGCAACCGGATGCGGCAGCAGTGATAGCCTGGCGGTAATGGGGGTCGGCTACATCACCGGCTGCGAATACGCCTGGTATGTTTGTTTTGGGAGTGCCGGGGATTGTTTTGATATAACCTGTTTCGTCTGTTTCTACCCACTCACTGATTAGTTTGGAATTGGGTGTGTGGCCGATAGCCAGGAAGAATCCATCGATAGCGATATCTACTTTTTCTTCGTCTTCTTCTCCCAAACGTTTTACCAGGTGGGCGCCTTCCACACCGTTTTCTCCGAACAGGCCGATGGTGTTATGTTCAAACAGAACTTTGATGTTAGGGGTATTCATAACCCGCTCCTGCATTACTTTGGAAGCCCGCAGAAAGGGTTTACGTATAATCAGGTATACGATGGTGGCCAGTGAAGCCAGATAAAGTGCTTCTTCGCAGGCTGTATCACCGCCGCCTACTACTGCAACTGCTTTTTTGCGGTAGAAGAATCCATCACAGGTTGCACAGGCTGAGACTCCCATACCGGCATACTTCTGTTCGTCGGGCAGTCCTAAATACTTGGCTGTGGCTCCTGTCGCTAAAATGATGGTATCTGCTTCAATTACTTTTTCTCCGTCAATCGTAACCTTATAAGGTGTTGCAGATAAGTCACATTGGGTAGCAATACCGATGCGTACGTCCGCTCCGAAGCGCATGGCCTGCTTTTTGAGGTCCTGCATCATTTCATAACCGGTTGTTCCGTCCGGATAACCGGGGAAGTTTTCAATTTCGGTTGTCGGTGGTAATTGTCCGCCCGGTTGTATTCCTTCATATAAGATAGGATTCAGGTTGGCACGTGATGCATAGATGGCTGCTGTATATCCCGCAGGGCCTGAACCTATAATCAGGCAACGGGTCTTTTCGATTGTTGTACTCATATTTTTTGTTTTGTATTATTTATCTTAAGTCAATTATATCTGCATCCGGATATTCGGATGCGTTGAAAACAAATCGGCTATCGGGTTGATTAATGCCTGTTTTCATTTTTTGAATAGTGATGGTACTCTTCATACCGTTTTTCGTTTGTACTGTGATACGAAGGGGAAGTTGGGTTGCTTTTTCAATTTCCAGTTCTACGTAGGTAATATCTCCCTTTGTTTTAGGGGTAAGTTCTACTTTGCGGACTGCTTTCCCGTTGACTGTTCCTTCGCCTTTGTATTGAGGGGTGAAGTCTTTTTTATAATTTGCCAGTAATATGGCGGGATTTGTAAATCGTAAATCATCTCCCGAAGGGTTTGTTACGTTTACTTCTTCTGTCTGGTTCAGATAGCTCCACATGGTTTTTCCGTCAAACCATGTTTTGGCATCCGGTGTTGACAGGACAAATTTATCACCTTTCATTTCAATGGTTCCTTCCAGTGTTTCTGCATATCCCTGTTGGTTGGAGTTG
>JAJBTP010000597.1 GCA_020860805.1 Tannerellaceae bacterium
ATAACCAAAGTGTAATTAATTATAATAAGTCCATCCGGGATTCTGTGTCAATTTTCTGTTTCTTTTTAATTCAGAATGAGAGATAGGCCACAGGTACATTTTGTCTGTAAACACAGTAGGTAGGGATGGAACAACTGTTGGTATATGGAATAACTCTGCCTGTTTTTCTGTCATTGTCATGTTACAACCCCATACCGGCATCGTTTCTTCTTTTTCAGCATCTTTCCAGCGTCTCAGGTCATAATACCGGTGTGTCTCTGCAAACAGTTCAATCTGACGTTCCCGTTTCAGCACTTTCCGGAATTCATCTTTATTCGCATATATTGCCGGTTTAAAATCCGGTAAACCTGCACGAAAACGAATACGCTTCATAGAGTCACTCATTTTTGCTACATCCCGGCTTACAGTAATACTTCCTTTCCCTGTATAATCAGGAAAGGTATAAGAACCGGTTAATTCATTCAGTGCTTCTGCATGGATTAAAAGAATCTCTGCATACCGTATATCAATATCCGGTTTTGCCTCTCCGGTAAATCCCTGGCTACTATTAAAGTAATCACGTGGATGATAGAATTTTTTTAACCCCTATTCCTGTACGTAAATAGAAACCCGGAGCAGAGGATAATCTGCCGTCCTGACCACCTCTGTAATAAAATACCTGTTTATTCCGCAGATTCTCATTCTCCGGTGCATTTTCATATTCCCAAACACTTCCGTTGTAAGCAATAGATGCATAAAAACGGGGTTCCCGGTCAGCATATTCCAGAGATACTCCTTCATGTAATGGACGATGATCCTCTGAATTCTCTGTAAATTTATAATCCGGTCTATCTATCCGGGGATCTTCTTTTCCATAGGCATAGAAATCGTCTCCATTATTCATGTAGTATGTATTGGTATGTTTTAAGGTCACGCCATGCGTATTCCATCCGTTCATCGAACGGGGTACCTGATGTAACACCATAGTTTTGATATCTTCCGTATTGGTATTTAATCCTCTGGAGAAGATTAATTCTTCATTATTATATACAGACAAGGCACCGTTGAATACCTGACGGTACGATTCAAAAGGATCAATGTTCTTCCAACCGTTTGGATAGTCTTCCCGTGAATAGATCTCGTGAGGAGGAGGCGTAATCGTTTTAGGATGTGAAGCACTTTCGTCAGTCTCCCTTACAGGAACTGTATGAAGTCTATATTTGTCTAAATCAATGACTTCCTGAGCTGCAGCGGCCGCTTTAGCCCATAGTTCTTCTTTGTACTCCAAATTTAATAAAGGTTTTCCTGTATCATCGACCAACTTTAATGCCCAGGCATCTTTGTTCCCGTTGAATAGTGGACTGGCTGCATACAGATAGGCTCTGGCTCTGACCGCTAAAGCTGCACCCCGGGTCGGACGGGCTACTTCCCGGCTATTAGGCATGTCTACAGGAAGGTCCTGAGCGGCTAATGCCATTTCGCTGGCAATAAATTCTGCGCATTCCTCATAGGTACTTCTGGCTACAGCCAAATCATCGTATTCCATTGTATAATCCAGGCCTTCATCCGGTAAAATAGGGACAGGGCCGTATTTGCGCAGTAGCAGCCAATAGTAGTAAGCCCGTAGGAATCGTGCCTGTGCTTTATTATATTTGATTTCATCAGCAGACATTTCCTGGTTGCGATCGATGTTGTGTATAAAGGCAGATGCATCCCGGATTCCTATGTAACAGTTTCCCCAGCTACCTTGTACGGAACCTTCATCGTAATCTCCCCGTTTAAACCATTCGTATCCGTTATCCCGGTCGCCATAATATACATATCATCTGCCAGGAAGTTAAAGGGTTGGTGACCTTTACTGGCTACGATAACGTTTTCTCCGGTTTCAAGTTTGGCATATACATTGGCCAGCCATTGTTCAGAGTACTTCCTTTTCATAAACAGGGAGTCAACACTTAGTTCATCTTTAAAAATATAGTCATAATTGAGATAATCGGAACAGGATGAAAAACTGATAAACAGTGCTATTCCTATTATCGTCCATATATAGATAACTTTTTTCATACGAGTAAAAAATTAATAGGTTTAGAAACCAAATGTTAATCCAATGGTATACGTTTTAGGTAAAGGGTATTTTTCTCCGGTATTTGTATCCAATTCCGGATCCCACAGTTTCAAACTATCCCATAACGCCAGGTTATTACCCAGGAAGAAAATCCGGGCATTTGATATACCGGCTTTAGCCAGAATTTTTTTAGACAATGTGTATCCGATTTCCAATGTTTTCAAACGGACATATTTACTGTCACATAACCAGAAAGTTGAAGCCCGGTTATTATTGTCATTATTCCCATAGGTTAATCGTGGGTATTTAGCATCTGTCCGTTCCGTATCTGTTGTTCCGGAAATGTCTCTGGATATCCAACGATTGGCCGGATCGGCAGCTTCTGCGAAAATATTACCCCAGTCTCTTTCTTTAAAGGCCATTACGCTGAATCCTTCAATCATTTTAGAACTTTTACCGGCTCCCTGGAAATGTATGTTAAAGTCTATTCCTTTCCACAGAGCAGAAAATCCCATACCATAAATCAGATTCGGTATAGCAGTAGAACCAATGGCAACTTTATCTTTGTCATCAATAATCCCATCTCCATTGACATCTTTATATTTGATATCCCCTGGCATATAATCTCCAAAATCCTGTTTAGGACTGTTACGGATATCATCATAATCTTCAAATAATCCCAGTGCGATTAATCCTTTTACCTGTTCATAACGGTATCCTTTAGTCATTTGATAAGCTAACGAGTTACTCTCTTCATCAAATTCCAATACTTCATTTTTTTGCGTACGTTACATTTCCTCTCAGGGTTACCTGAACCTCGCCAAAATTTTGGGTAAATCCAAAGTTTCCGTCAATTCCTTTACTTTCCATTTTCCCTACATTTGCCCAGGGCTCTTCATTTTTCGCAACATATACTCCAGTCATTTGAGATAGGTTTTTCCGTTGCATAAATATATCTTCCCGGGTATCTTTAAATATATCTACTGTCAAAGTGAAGGCGCTATTCAGAATATCCAGGTCGAAACCAAGATTGTGTTTTTTGCGATTTCCCAGGTTAAGGTATTATCTGTAACCCTTGTATAATGACGAATATATCTGAAATATTCTTCTACTTTGGCATCAGAAAAGATATATTTGGAAGTTTCATGTTTATCATCGTCTTTATCCGCTTCTTCTTTAGTAATAACACTACTGATCATGGAACGGAAGGGGAAACGCTGGTCAATTTTATCATTTCCTACAACTCCATATGAGTAGCGGATTTTTGCAATAGTCAACCAGGGTAAAAGGTTTCTGATAAAACCTTCTTCCGCAATATTCCAGGCAGCAGAGAAGGCCGGGAAGAAGCCGAATTGATAACCCGGTTTAAAGGTTTCAGAGCCTGTATAACCGAAGTTAAATTCAAAGAGATAACGGTCTATAAATCCATACGTAGCCCGTCCGGATACTCCTAAATTCCGGTTGGGAATTCCTTTGATAATATCTTCACCGAGGTCAACTGTTGTCCTTCTTTCGCTTTGAAGGAATTTGACCAACCCGCCTATTCTATGTTTTTGATTAAAAAGACGGTTATAATGTAATTCAGCTTCCAGGTTAAAATATCGTTCACCTCCTCCACTGGATTCCTGTTTTAAAAAACCTCTGTCGGAAATACGTTCAAAAACCAAATCACCATTCAGGTCTCTACGGCGTTCAGCCCGGTATTGTTCCGGCCATTTCAATCTTTTTATTTCATTGACATTTTTATTATCTAACCCAAAACGGCCTTCAAACCGTAAGCCTTCTGTAATAAAATTCAGATCCTGTTTCAGATTCAGATTGATTTGAGATACATTCTCCCAGTTTTCCACAAATCCGGTTTGAGTAGATAATACCCAAGGATTTGTTTTGTTTCCTGTACCATAGGCCGGTGTTAATCCATTGGAGTACATAACCGGTACGGAAATCGGATTTTGTCCTATCACTGAATGCCAGATATCACCTGCCAGGCCGGGTTTATTCTGCTTTTGCAGGTGGCCTGCTACTCCTATACTGATAAGGGTTGTAGGTGTAAGGTCCATATCAAAATTGGTCCTATAGTTCCACCGGCTCATATTAGCATTCGTATTGTAATCCTTCATAGTTTTGTCGGTTTTGTACATACCTCCTTCTTCTATATAGCTACCGGATACGAAGTAACGGGCAGTTGTACCTCCACCGTCAAAGTTAACAGATGCCCGGTAGGTGCTGGCTCCGTCCCGTAGTAACATATCCATCCAGTCTACGTCCGGATACAGGTCCGGGTCTAACTGATGCCGGATAATATTGATTTCTTCAGGAGTGTAAAGTGCTTCATTATTACGGGTTACCAGGGCTTCATTTACCATTTGTGCATAGGTAACTCCATCTGCAAATTTGGGGGTACGGGTGCGGGTACTATATCCATATTCTACCTTTGAATTGATATTGATTTTACCGGCCTGTCCTCTTTTGGTGGTTACGAGGACTACTCCATTAGCACCTCTGGAACCATAGATAGCTGTAGCAGAGGCATCTTTTAAGATAGAGAAAGACTCAATATCTTCAATATTGATTTCATTGAAGTCCCGTTCGAAACCATCTACCAGCACCAGGGCTCCCTGATTAGCTCCAAAAGTAGAAATACCACGAATCCAGAATTCAGATTTATTTTCTCCTGGTTGTCCGGAAGCCTGCCGTGCGATGATCCCAGCCACATTCCCAACCAGACTGTTACTCAGATTGGAGGAAGGAACATTTAGTTTTTTATGTCGACAGTTGTGATAGCCCCTGTACTGGATACTTTCCGTTGGGCACCGGCTGCTGTAATAACGATTTCGTCCAACACATTATCACTTTTCATGACTACATGGAGTACCTTTTTATCAGCGATATTGATTTCCTGCCGTTCATATCCGATATAAGTAAAGATTAAAGTGCTGTAAGGAACTACTTTAATAGAAAAGTTCCCGTCCAGGTCTGTAATTGTACCTGTGTTAACCTGGTCTTTTACGGCTATATTAACTCCTATCAGAGGTTCATTTTCAGTGTCGAGTACCGTGCCGGTTACTGTTATTACTTCCTGTGCCTGTAATGTAAATGAACATACCAGACATAGAAGTATGAGTATATTGATTTGTTTTTTCATAAAATTATTATTTAGGCATCGTTATTTTGCGCAATCGTCTGTTTTCATTGTCTGCAACATAAAATACTTTGTTTTCAGCATCATACGCTAATCCCTGAGGTTTGTTAAATTGCGCATCCCGTATAGCTCCATCGGTCATACCCGCATTTGTGGGCCTCCCTGCAAATGTGCTGACAATTCCTTCCGGTGTAATTTTCCGGATGCAATGATTCTCAGAGTCAGTAATATAAAAGTTACCGTCTTCATCAAAAACGCCCTGGTAAGGTCTGCGGAAACGGGCATTGGTAGATACTCCGTCAGTATATCCATCTTTTGTAGGACTACCGGCAAAGATGACCGGTGGCTCTAATTTTTTTCTTCCCAGTTATAATAGGACTTTAAAATATAATGCCTGTTAATTACTACTAAGTATGCATAATCGCCACTGGGGTGGAAGCGAATATTAAATTCCCAATCTTTATCCTGTATTTTGAAAAGTTCCTCTGAATTCTCTTTGGCACTCATAGGATCAGAAAATCCACTCCATTTGAAGATCTGCCCTTGTTCATAACTGCCAAAAAAGTAAGATCCGTCTACCGGGTGAATTGCCCCTCCATTACAAAAGCGACTGTTAATAATACGTTTCCATTCTTTAAACCCATCAGCAGCTGATAATTCGATTGTACCTGCTCCCTGCCATTGGTCATTATCATCATCATTGGTAATATACATTTTGCTCCAGTCATTAGTAAAGGAAAGAGTACGAACCCGGTCAATACCATTACTTACTGTAAATTTAGTATCTACATAGGTTAGGTCTTTATCAATAAACCGCATACCACCGCCTTCTTCCAGAATATATAAATTCTTATCCTGGTCAAATTCAATCCAGTTTATATTTCCAAACTGGGCTTCGTTAATAACTCCATCTCTTGAGAAAGATTCGTTCCGTTCATCTTTATAACCGGCAATTGTCGAAACAAAAGGAGTGATTACATATTTGAATTTTTCTGTGGTAAATTCTTCCTTTTCTTTCCCTTCCACTCCGATTCTGATAAGAATAGGATGGCCTTCATCTGTATCATTTAAAGGTTCGGTAAGGGTTTCATATAACCGGGTGCCGTCACATCCTACAGTTGGAAGAGTTTGACCTTCGATACTTACATGAATAATAGAGAGATCGCTCCCAAAATTGGAGCCTTCAATTAAAATAGGAGTTCCAACCCCACCTTCTTTAGGAGAGAATTTGGTTACAACAATAGGTTGTGAAGGGTCATGGACTGCATTGTGTGGATTCGTAATACCCTCAAGGGTTACTTTTCCATCTCCACAACCAACAAAAAACAGGGTAACAAAACATAACAAAAATGTTATGGGTGCCCTACAGCTGGTCTTACTAATTACTCTTTTTTCATAAAATGTTTGTTTAGTAATTGAAAATTAAAAGGTTAATATTACAAAGTGTCTGTTACTTTTTTTCCTGTACTTTATCCATTAGCAGTTTCATATAATAGCCACCTACTACGGAGCGCGCCTTGAAATTCATCATATGCCCTTCGTGAGCATCATGCCAGTCGCTGATAGGTACCCGTGAATGGGTTTCGTTGGCATATTTATAAATTGGTGTAATGAATTTTTTGAAGGTAGGCAGGTCATTTGACAGACAGGCAGTCCATAATACCCAGTCGGATTTGGTATAGTCTTTCCGGGAGTCTAATGGTAGACCGTACTTATTCTGACGGTTCAGATAAGAGTTTATTTCAGTCTCTTTTATTTGGGTTGGGAAGATATTCAGGTTAAAAACTTTATCCCATACCATATTATATTTCTGGCTCCAGGTACCACTTTTATCGAACGCCAAACGATAATGATCTCCGTCATTCGCCATCCTCTCCCATTCAATGGCTAACTGCCGGGCTGTTTCAATATAACGGCGTGCTGTATTTTCTTTTCCCAGCATTCGTGCCATTTCTCCGTAACCGGCAATCGCTACAATTGCTTTCATAGAAAGATTGGCGTTGTGTGCCAGGTGTCCGGCGAAGTCATCCGTACAAAGTTGATTATGGGGGTCCAGTCCATTTTCAATCAGGTAATTTGCCCAGGTAGAAAGTGTTTCCCAGTGTTTGGCTGCATACGCTGCATTTCCTTCTACCAATGAAATGGCAGTGGCAAGTATGACCATATTTCCGGCTTCTTCTACCGGCATATCTTCGCCATATAACTGCCCGTTGGCTATCGGATAGGTTCCTAAGTCGTGTGCCGGATAAGGCTTATTCCAACGTCCGCTTTCACTGTAGTAAAAAATAGGAGTCATCATTCCTTTCACTAAGTCCGGATTATAAATGAGGAATAAGGGCGCAGAAGGATACGTAATATCTACCGTATTAATGCAACCATTACTGTGATTTTCTTTGGATAGGAATAGTACGTTTCCGTTTTTGTCTGTAATTAATTTATGGGCACTAATTGCCTGGCGGTAGGTAAGGGCACATAATTCTGCATATTCTTTTCCTCCGGCCCGGACGGCATCGTCCATTAATTGGTTATCAAATTCACGGCAACGATTCATCAGGGAAGGATATATAGCCTGGTATTTTTCAAAAGCATCAAAAATAGAAACCTGTCCATCGTGTTTCCAGTAAGCCGGGCGGCGTTCATAGAAATATTCGATAGCCTGTACATCATCATATCCTACCATCAGAAAACCATCTTTTCCGGTACTTCTTACCTGCCCCAGGTTTTCGGTATAAGCAAGTGCCGGCATTTCCTCTAACTGGCGGCTGATGTAGTTTTGTGCAGCAGGTAGCAATTTACCTGTAGTAATAAATTCCTGCTTCATATCATAATAATTGCCTATGCTTAGTGATTTAGCCGGGCTGGTAGGGGCTGCCAGATAAAGATATCCCCAGTCAATACGTACACCGTCTCCTATGCGAACTGTATAGGGTTGGTCGATGGTTCCGGATTGGATATAACTGATACCATTCTTTTGTAATGTAGAGGATACAGTCGGTTGAGTCGGTTCATGTACAGCCAGCTGAGGAGTCGTCTCTATATAAACCTGTACATCGTGTTGTTTTTTGTCTAATGAACGAACCCGGTAAGAGATATAATTGATAGGAGTAGCAACCAGATCAATATCTTCCATTAAAAGAGGAGCGGTGAATACTAAATCCAGTTCAACCGGGCCGCAAACAAATGTGTAAAATGTTTGGGTAGGAAGTACATTTGCCGTTTTCTGAACAGCTACCTCTTTAAAGTTCGAAGGGAGTTTATTTTCCAGATATAATCCGAAATCAACATAGGCGTCGCCCACTTTATTATGGCAGTGTGCTGCAATCATGTTTTTACCCTGACGGAGTTTTTTCTTTGTTGCATCCGAAAGTTCGATAGTTACATCATTGGCCCAGCTATAGTCAGTGGCAACTAATTGTTCGCCATTGAGGTATAATTCGAAGATATCGTCATGAGAATATCGTAAATAAATTGTTTCTTTTGATAAATCCTGTGTTATATCGAATTCCCGGCGTATCCAGATATCTTTCGTGTTCCACTCTGTACTGATACGTGGCATTTGTGACGTACCGAAAGCCGCTTTACCTTTTTTCCATGTAGAATCATTAAATTCATTCTTTTCCCATCCTGTGGATGGTTGTTCCATGGTATAAACTCCTTCCCAGCGTTCAGTATCCGACATCGGAAGTATAGCTGTCAGATTAAGTTTATCTTTTCCCATGAAACGGTACACTTTTCCATCTACGCGTAAGGCTCCGATAAGCGGATGCTCTGCTGCGGTCCAATGTTCGGTGTTTCCTTCGGTCAGTGTATTATAGGGTGACCAAATGGAGAAATAAGTGTCTGATGTAATCAAGGGTACGGAAGGCGATCGAAGATCAGTCTCCCGGCTTGCTTTAAATAAATCAGTTGCCTGCATTGAAAATGCCAGACAAACTGATAGTACAGAAATAATTAATCTTTTCATCCTACTTTTACTTAGTCATTATTTATTTTTTCATAGATAACCTTCAACAATCTTTTGCCCATACTAATACCAGTGCTAGCAATCTATTTTACCTTTAAAAACTTTTTATCTATCCAAAGAATGAGAAATTTTCAGGTTAGCCTCTTTTACTTTTTGTTCAATGACTTTGATTTGTTTTCTGTCATAGGTTATCAGTCCGTTTACTTCTTCTTCCACATCTGTAATCTGAGTGTAAACGGCTGCGGAGAATCCTCTGTTGATTAGTTCCATTAACTGGTCAATGTATTTTATGTATTCTGTGGTTACCTCTTCCGGAGAGTTAAATTGTACATATCCCCAGTTTTTATCCTGTGTCCAGAGATGGTCTTTTATAACATATCCGATTCCTCCATATTCACCTAATACAGTAGCTCGTTGTGCATCATACAGGAATAAATCCGGTCCGGGATAATTGTGTAAATCCAGTATGTCGCCACATAGGTAGTGATTACCACCACTAGCAGGATTTACCAGACGGGTTGGGTCATACTGTTTTGTCCAGGCAGCAATTTCCGGAGTTTTAAATTGTCCCCATGCTTCGTTGAAGGGCACCCAAACACCAATAGAAGGATACGAATAGAGAAAATCAATAATTTCTTTCCACTCTTTACGATAGTTGGCTTCAGATGCTGCTGAACGGATGGCATCTGCACCGTCATAATATTGATGGGTTTGCCATTGAGCAGGTCCTCTGCCGCCGTTAGGCATATCCTGCCAGACTATCAATCCTAACCGGTCGCAGTGAGTATACCAGCGTGCCGGTTCTACCTTTACATGTTTACGAACCATATTAAAACCAAATTCTTTGGTTTTAATCAGGTCATATAACAGCGCTTCATCAGAGGGTGCGGTATAGAGTCCGTCAGGCCACCATCCCTGATCCAAAGGACCGAAATGAAAGATATCTTTATTATTTAACTGAAAACGAACAATACCCTTTCCATCTCTGTGGGTGCTATATTTCCGCATGGCTGTATAGCTATTTACCTGGTCGATTACTTTTCCATTCCGGTAAAGTGTGATAGTCATATCGTATAGGAAAGGTGAATCTGGTGACCAGAGTTTCATGTTCTCCGGCATTTTCATTTCAACCGGTAATCCATGAATGGCACTACCTGAAGCAATTGTGTTTTTCCCATCCCGTACTTTGACTTCTATCTTATCGGTATTTTTTTGTGCAGTTTCAACTTCAACTATAAGCTTTTTCTGGTCGATATCCGGAGCTGTCTTAATATGGCTGATATAATTTTCCGGTACAGGTTCTAACCATACAGTTTGCCAGATTCCGGTTACTGGTGTGTACCAGATTCCTCCCGGATGTTCCACTTGTTTTCCCCGGGGTTGTTCGCCTCTGTCTGAAGGGTCCCACACTTTTACCATGACTGTGTTCTCTCCTTTTTTAAGAACAGAAGTGATATCAAAATAAAAAGGAGTAAATCCACCGGTATGTTGACCTACTTTTACATCATTTACCCAAACATCTGTTTCCCAGTCTACAGCCCCAAAATGCAATAGTATATTTTTCCCGTTCCAGGAGGAAGGAATAGTGAACGAACGTTGGTGCCATACTTCCTGTTGTTCACCTACTAATTTACCTACACCCGAAAGGGAAAATTCTACAGCAAAAGGCACCAGAATATCTCCTTCGTAATTGTCCGGCTGGGCTTTTCCTTTAGAGGTAATTGCATATTGCCAGAGGCCATTCAGATTTTTCCACTCTTTCCGTTCCATGATAGGACGTGGGTATTCCGGCAGTACATTGCTGGGATTGATTTGTTCAGCCCAGGGTGTTTTTATTTTATCTCCGGCAGGTTTCCACTGGCTCCATAATGTACTTGTTACTAAGAAAAGTAACATAGGGGTTAGAAATGCTTTTTTCATGCTTAACAAGGGTTTTTATGATATTGATTTATTGTTACATTCGTTTGTTTAAGGGGTAGGATTCCCTGGCAAATGCCTTTTGTATGTTACAAAAGAGCATTTGCAAATCAGAGATACACCATATTATTAATCGATTTTTGTCAGGATGTTCCTGCCGGTATAGGTAGAGGGATTCCATCTTTTACCGGTGGGTCAAAAATGGGTAACCCTTTTTCGTCCCAGCCTACTACTTTTAATAACCGGGGCGTTCGGGAATCTATTGCTCCCGGAGCATCATTCGGAATTTTCCGGGCATGATAAAGTACATACCATTCGGTTTGATCCGGAGAGGGAATGAAAGAAACACTTCCCGGTCCATATAAATCTATTTCCGGATTTTGAACCAACACCGGAGTTGATGCTTTTTCCCAGGAGAAAGGATCTAATAAATCACTTTTTGCATCAGCTATCAGAAGTCCTGTACAATAATAAGGAGTCCAGCTTCCACTGGCGGAGTAATAAATTAAGATTTTATCTTTTTCTCTGGAATAAAAATATTGTGGGGCTTCATTTACGTAAACAGGGTAGGCTGTTTTAGTACCATCCGGACTAATCCACTGTCGTTCCCATTCGTATTCCGGCATCGATATTAATATGCGTTCTGAAGATAGCGTCCAGGGATTTTCCATCCGGGCAATATAAATACATTGTGTCTCTTCGTTGATTCTTCTTTTCTGCCAGCCACACCATATCATATACCGTTCATTGTTATGCTCGAAAGTGCTGGCGTGGATAGCCCAGTTATTCTCTTTATCTGTACTGATACGTCCTTTCATTATGAACTCACCTTCCATAGGACTACTTTCACTGTTTTCGATTACATAAATCTGATGATTATCCATGTTGCCATCATCTGCAGCAAAATAGATATACCATTTATTATTAATAAAGTGAATTTCCGGTCCCCAAAGATGAAAAGAGTTCACAGTTTCCTGAGGTATCCATACTATTTTTTGAGTCGCATTTCTTAGATCCGTAATATCTGTGGTTTCCCAAAGAATAATTTTATTCTCTGACCCCTGGGTATAGAAGTATCGTCCTTCGTGGAAAATAGCCCACGGTTCAGCACCATTGTCCAGTAGTGGATTGGTATAACTTTTCTCTGAAAAGCTATCACCGGACTCTTCTTTCCTGTTCTGACAACTTGTACAGGAAAATGCGATAATTAATACTAATATAAATTCTATTTTCATATAGTCTTATTAAGGATGTCACAAAGAAAACATCTTCAAATTATAAAGAGGGATAAATACTGGTCAACTAACAACAAATGCTGGTCATTTTTATTTAAATGTGGATTTTGAATGGGTGAAAGATGCATTTTGACCAGCATTTGTTGTTAGTTGACCAGATATTATCTTTGTTTTCTGTTTACTTCTGATCTCTTTGCGGTCAATACATTTATTAATTTCTAACACCGCCATGAAAATTAAAATTCTCAATTTAGTTACACTGACTTGTTTTTCAATTACTCTTTGGGGAGCTTCCCCGGTGAAAAAAGCAACCCCATCTTTTACAAAAAAAAGAGGCAACTTTAGCAATAGATGCTTTTCATCAGGCATTTTATAATCCGGAGATGAAATTGTATGCTATTAATTCCGATAAAACCGGACGGGCTGCTATCTGGACACAGGCTATCTACTGGGATATGGTTATGAATGCCTATAAAAGGACAAAGGATACCAAATATCTACACCTGATTAATGAAATCTACCAGGGTGGATATGAGCAGTATACTGCCTATGACTGGACAGATACATATGAATGGTTTATTTATGATGATATGATGTGGTGGATTATTTCTCTGGCTCGTGCCTATGAAATAACCGGCGATGGTAAATATTTGGCAGATGCAGCCACCGGATTCTTTTATGTATGGCAGGAAGCATACGATAAAGAACGGGGTGGATTGTGGTGGAACTTTATCCATGATGCTAAAATGGCCTGTATCAACTACCCTACAGTAATAGCTGCGATGACGCTGTATAATGTAACCCAGGATAAAAAATACCTGGATAAAGCCAAAGATGTATATGCCTGGTCAAAGGATGTATTATTTGATAAAATAGAGGGTAAAGTTGCAGATAATATGCGTTATAACCATTTATATAGAAATAGTACTGAGGTTGCCTGGACAACTCAACTTTATAATCAGGGAACCTTTATCGGTTCAGCTACTATGTTGTATAAAGCAACCGGTGAAACCGGATACCTGCAGGATGCTGTTCTGGCTGCTGATTATGTGCAACAATACATGTGTTATGCTGATGGAATCCTGGAATTTAAAAATGGGATAGAGCAAGGTATTTATACTGCTATTTTTGCTCAGTATATTGCTTTGCTTATACAGGAAGGAAAACAATCTCAATACCAGGATTGGCTTTCTCATAATATTAATATGGCCTGGAATAACCGGGATAAAAAACGGAATTTAACATTTAAAGATGCGGTAAATCCTTGTCCGGAGGGAGTGCTTGAAGTGTATGATGCCAGCGGATGTCCTGCATTAATGCAATTAATACCGGCAAAGTAATAATTATAAGAAAGAAAATTTATTAGAGTTATGATAGAAAGATTTGCAGTTTTATTTTTAAGTATTTTTCTTTTGGCAGGATATACACATGCTACAAATTCAGAAGGAGCGAATGTGCAGGTTAAAAATGAATTAAGGGTACCTGCTTATCCATTAGTAACAATTGACCCCTATACCAGCGGGTGGTCGTTTTCCGATAATTTATATGAGAGTCCGGTACAACATTGGACATGAAGACAGTTTCCCCTGATTGGAGTTTTATAAGTGGATGGCCG
>JAJBTP010000032.1 GCA_020860805.1 Tannerellaceae bacterium
CCTCAAAAACAAGTACTAAAAAACATTTACCTATCTTTCTTTTACGGTGCTAAAATCGGTATCATCGGTTTAAATGGTTCCGGTAAATCTACTCTTTTAAAGATTATTGCCGGGATTGAAAAAGAATACCAGGGAGAAGTTGTTTTCTCACCAGGCTACTCAGTAGGTTATCTGGAACAGGATCCTCAACTGGAAGCCGGTAAAACGGTAAAAGAAATCGTACAGGAAGGCGTACAGGAAATTGTAGATGTATTAAAAGAATACGAAGAGGTAAATGAGAAATTCGGTGATCCGGAAGTATTAGACGACCCGGACAAAATGGATGCACTCATTAACCGCCAGGCTGAACTTCAGGATAAAATCGACGCTACAGATGCATGGAATCTGGATAGCCGTTTGGAACGCGCAATGGACGCCCTCCGTTGTCCACCGGAAGACCAGGTAGTAGATACCCTTTCCGGAGGTGAACGCCGCCGGGTAGCTTTGTGCCGGCTGGTTACTACAACAACCGGATGTACTGTTACTCGATGAGCCAACCAACCACCTGGATGCCGAATCCATTGACTGGTTGGAACAACACCTGCAACAATATACCGGTACAGTAATTTGTATTACACACGACCGTTACTTTCTTGACCACGTAGCCGGATGGATTCTGGAATTAGACCGGGGCGAAGGTATACCCTGGAAAGGAAACTATTCTTCATGGCTTGACCAGAAAACGAAACGAATGGCACAGGAAGAAAAACAAGCCAGCAAACGCCGCAAAACACTGGAAAGAGAGCTGGAATGGATTAATATGGCTCCTAAAGCCCGCCAGGCCAAAGGGAAAGCCCGTTTGAATTCGTATGAAAGATTATTGAATGAAGACGAAAAAGAACGGGAAGCTAAACTGGAACTGTTCATCCCGAACGGACCCCGTTTAGGAAATAAAGTAATCGAAGCACAAAAGATTGCCAAAGCATTCGGCGATAAATTGTTATTCGACAACCTGGACTTCATGTTACCTCCAAACGGAATCGTAGGTGTTATCGGACCAAACGGTGCCGGTAAAACAACCCTTTTCAAATTGATTATGGGGATGGAAAAAGCCGACCAGGGTACTTTCGAAGTAGGTGAAACAGTTGTGTTAGGATATGCAGACCAGACACATAAAGATATCGACCCGAACAAAACCGTATACCAGGTAGTAACCGGTGGACAGGAATTCATCCGGGTAGCCGGTAAAGAAATCAACTCACGTGCTTACCTATCCCGCTTCAATTTTGTAGGAGCAGACCAGGAAAAACTGTGTAGTGTACTTTCCGGTGGAGAACGTAACCGTTTGCACCTGGCATTGACCCTGAAAGCAGAAGCCAATGTGTTACTGCTCGATGAGCCGACCAACGATATCGACGTTAATACGCTACGGGCACTGGAAGAAGGGCTGGAAAACTTTGCCGGTTGTGCAGTCGTTATTTCCCACGACCGTTGGTTCCTGGACCGTATCTGTACACACATCCTGTCATTCGAAGGAAATTCAGAAGTAGTCTTTTATGAAGGCTCCTATTCGGAATACGAAGAATATAAACGGAAACAAAACGGTTACGAAGAGCCTAAACGTGTCCGTTACCGCAAATTGATGGAGTAAATAATCTTAAATTCTTGAAACCCATGAAAAAGTATTTTTTCGCATTTGCTATCGCTTTATTATCTTTTTCCGGTGCGGTTCATGCACAACAAACCATTAAGTTATTTAATGGAAAGAACCTCTCTAACTGGAACTTTGTAGTTGATAAAGATGCTGTTCCTGCTGAACAGGTATATTCAGTAAAGAATGGAGTTATCCACATTACGGGAGACCCATTTGGCTATATGTATACAAAAGAAAAGTATGACAATTACAAATTACATGTAGAATGGCGCTGGCCGGGAGAAGCTTCCAACAGTGGAATCTTCCTGTTAATCGAAGAAGTAAAAAATCCTTTCCCCAACGGAATTGAATGTCAGCTACACGCAGGTGATGCAGGCGATTTTGTTTGCCTGGCAGGTTCTGATTTAGCAGAATTCGTAACACCAAAAGGTCAGGAACGCCCTGCTTTCCCGGTAGTGAAGAAAGCCAAAGAATCCAGCGAAAAACCAGTTGGCGAATGGAACTCAGCAGATATCTGGGTTAAAAACGGTGTAATCACTGTATATATCAACGGTGTACATCAAAACACCGGAACCAACAAAGTAAAAACTGGTCACATCGGCCTACAAAGTGAGGGAAAAGCCGTTGAATTCCGCAACGTTACTTTAACCCCCTGGTAAGGCTGAAAAGACAAGTATACACAGAAAGTCGGGATTAGGAAATCCCTCCTGACCAACAATTACCCGGAACTTTGTCCCGGGTAATTGTAATTTTAGACTATCGTTCCCGTAGAAACGGTAAATATACCATAGTTATCTATCAGCATCTTTTCTTTTTTGACACCATTCAGATGAAAGACACGGTCCAGTTCTTTCTGCGAACGTCTTCTCATAACCCAGTCCTGGTCACGATGGCTATTCAGTACATAAGCTATCATTTTTAACTGGGGATGCCAGGGTTGACCGGTATAAATCACCTTACTACCCGGCTCAGCGATAGAAACAACGCCCGAAATAGCACGGCTTATCTGTTCATTATCATCAAACAACTCAAAAATGCCGGAGATAATTGTAATAGTAGGCACAAAATTCAGTATCGTATAGGTTTCCGGATTAAAACAATCCAGATTGGTAAAACGAATATTTTCAAATTTATTTTCTTCTATTACTTTTCGCCCGAATTCTACATTGGATAATTTAAAATCATTTATCACCACTTCAATATCCGGAAATTTACGTTTCAGGTCAAACAGATAATTACCCGTACCTCCGGCAATATCCAGAATCCGCACAGGTTTACCCATTTGTTGCAATTTCTGAATTTCCTCCTCCAGCAGTGCCAACAGATTAACTTTGCGTTTACGGATACCTCTCCATCCGATAGCATTCAGGTAGAAATAATCCATCATTTTACCAATGCCTAACAAACCCTGGGCTTTATTCTTATACACATAATCCAACGAAATACCGGAATCAAAACCGTACTGAATCCCTATTTTCATACCCTGGCTTAAAAAGCCCAGCTTTCCGAGAGCCCATTTCTGAAAGGCAAAGTTCGCCCGTTCCATCCAGGGCAACATCTGCAAAGAAAGCACATCATATTCATCCCGGGTAAATTTATCCGGTTCAAGGGTTAATGGCTGTTTTTCCAACACAAAGCTTTTCTTTACAAAACGGAGAATATGATCATAGACCACGCCCCTCTCCTTCTCGAACAACAAACCATGATAGAAACCTTTCAACTCCACGAATTCTTTACAGCGGGATTCCAAACCGAGATAGAACTTCTTTTGAGCATCCTTTTTCACCACATAATCCTTGCCGGCTGCTATCACAAGTGTAGGTATATGAATAGCTCCCGCATCCTCTACAATACGTTTACCGGCATCCAGGAGGCCAACCAATAATTTACCGTTGATATCTTTCGTGATTAAAGCATCTGCGTTATAAGCTTTTTGTTCCACCGGATCATGCGTGAGCACTTTGGATTTCACATAACTGGGCACAGTCAGGTTTTTCATTATACGCGTACCCAAATCCGTAGCTTCTTTAGCAAACGGAATATACAGTTTAATTTCAAAAGCCGGAGCCAATAAAACCATTCCGGCAATATCCGGAGCAAAATCATGTACCCATGCAGATACTATCACCCCTGCTATACTATTGGCCACAACAAATAAATCCTGCGGAGCCACCTCGTATTGAGATTGGAGATATCCGGCAAACACGTCCAAATCACGAATAGAATCCATATAATCCGGAGAAACTTTTTGTTTGGTATAGCCATATCCCCGCATATCATAACTAAAAATATTATAAGCCGAAAAACGTGCGTCGGTGGCGAATTCCTCCAGGCGACCCGAATGTTCGTGTCCCCGGTGCATGATTAGTATCGTTTTTTGTCCGGGCGCATAATTCCATGCCCGGTAAAATAGCTCTGCACCGTCAAAACCTGTAAAAGTACCTGTTTTCATATCTACATTGTTTAAATAGGTTTAATTCATTTCATTTATATATCCAGGCAACACAGCCTGTGGATGTTTTTCTTTCAGTATAGCTACCGCTTCCTTACGGCTAATCCCTGACAAACGCATAAGGAGCATTACTCCTATCACCATACTACGGGAATATCCCATCGTACAATGAATATATATCTTTTCACCAGGCTCACGCCGCTTATAATGTTCACAAATATGGTCTGTAATTGCATCCATTCTTTCCGGTTGGGTACCCCCCATATCCAGCATCGGATAACAATAATATGTACCTGTATTCTTCAAAACTTTATTTTCTTCCAATTCAGCCGATAAATCAAATACAACGGTATGCGTAGCCAGTCCCAACCGGACAGCCTGTCTCCCGGATAACCGGGCCCCGGTAAAAAGTCCGGGAAGAATTTCCGTCACCGGATTGTGTTTATTTTTCCGGAAACAACTCCACAGCAGCCGGTAACTCAATATATACGGATAGTACAGACATTTACCGGTCCAATGAATCTTTCCGTTTTTCTTTTTCAGAAATGTTGCATCTGATTTCAGATACGCCATCCCTACAAAAAAGAGAGGGAGACTCACTCCTATCAGACATAAGCCATACACCGAAATCCGGGCATACCATCCAAAAGCGATAAACAGGAAAAATGCACTAAAAAGGAAGTATACATGAGCAATCATCCGGTTCTTTTCCCGGAAATCTCCTGTACGCCGGGGAAATACCAGAAAGATAACCGGCACCAACAAAAGTGCCCCCAGAATATCTATCAGATGATGCTGATAAACAGTAAGAGTCGATACTCCCATCAGTATCAACCAAACAGCGAGGAAGGATTTCCGGATACCGGAAGTATGATACCGTATAACCGACCAGAATATAAATGCATACGTTATATGCAGGGAAGGAGCCTGGTTAAAAGAAGTATCCCATCGGGATAACTGCCGAAAGAAAAAACCAAATACACCATCGGTATGCGGTTTCTCAAAACTATACTGTAATGGAAACAGCAAATAAACGATACCGGCTACTACAGTTGCAAACACCAACCGTTTAACCAATAAATACAAATCCTTTTTAGAAGAGGCAAGATAAAAAACATATACAAAAAAGACCCCGCTGCTCATATAAGGCAGTACCATCCAGGATAGAAAAGGAATCCGGTGTTCAAAATCCAAAACAACAGAAGGAACATCCGGCAAACCGGAGGTATACCACCCGGTAAACCCATATATCACGGAAAAAAGCAGGTAGAAGATACATAGCCAACTTACTCTTTCCAGCAGGGATGCATACGTTATTTCCGGCCTTCCATCCATTGAGCTCTTTTCAACATAACACTACTAATCCAGCTATAGGGTAATAAGGAGGTTAACTTAATCAGTAACTTCATCCGCAAAGGAAACACAATATATTTTTTCTTTTCTGCTATGGCTTTTACGATTGTTTGCACCGCACGTTCTTCAGTCACGACAAAACTTTTACGGGACAAATCATTCTGATTGATTTCCCGTAACTTTTGCGTATCCACATACCCGGGAACAATGGTAGTAACCGATACCCCAAAATCCTGCAAAGTTCTGCGGTAGGTATCACACACCTGGATAAGCGTACGTTTACTTTTACTATAAATAGTGGCCGTAGGATAATGAAGCAGTCCGGCCACTGAAGCAATAGCAGCAATATGCCCTTTCCGTCGCTTACCCATAGACTCACGGGCTACCTCAAAAGCATTGATGGCTCCTATCAGATTGACTTTCAGCATCTCCATACTCTCTTCATACGTTAACCTGCGAACAGCACTACTGGAGTAATTGCCGGCCGCAATAACCATCAGGTCCAGTTCTCCACCGGCAAAATCATCCACTGCTTTTTCCAGGGCAACCTTATCATAAACATCCAGTTGATAAAGTTTCAGACCCGGATGTAAAACTTCTGCAGGCACTTTTCGTATATCACGGCCACAGACACCTACCTGTGCGCCCTGTTGCAAATAATAACGGGCTACTCCCAGCCCTATACCGGAAGTTCCTCCTGTAATGAATACCTTTTTATATTGCTCCGGATAGTTTCCCATGTTTATAATCCTCTATCATTTTCATGGCCCGCTGATAGCCATAATTCCACTGCAATCCCATATCTTCTTTGAACACAGCATAGGTTTGCGGCAGGCCTACCGATACCCGGAAACGAAGCAGGTCTATCTTTTTACGGATATAATATCCCTCCAGGGCACTTGTTATATCGGTCGTATCAATCCAATACGACCTCTTTATTTCCTGCATTTCTGCCATCCGCTCATTTCTCCATTGTACCCAAAAACGGCACGCACCAATCCTTCTTCCAGCCAGGTAAAAGGTTCCTTCTTCTCAAAGATACGCTGTTCTGCCAGTGCCTCAGCCAGTTCTATAGGCAAAAGGTCTATGATTCCTCCTGCATAATACTGATTATTATAATATACAGGTTGTACATAAAACATATCAGAAAGTGAAATCCGCATCGCCAGCGGCACCGGTACTCCTGTCTCCGCACGGACAGAGGAAGCCACCGCACTCCCCTTATAACTCTCAGTCCTTATTTCTATCGCCTCCGGATGAATCATCCGCGCAGTTTGCTCATCTGTGAAAAGTACTTTTCTGAAAAGAGCCGATTCGCCACGGGGTTGCTCCACATCTGTCTTATCAAATAACAATTCCGAACCTATCATCACAGAAGGTATATGCCGGGCAAACTGAAGTTCAAGTGAAGGCAGGAAAGGAGTAATATCTTCCGGCATATCAACCAGGTAACGGTCAAAAATATTCCGGATATAAGGAGCCTTCTTCCGGGACTGTAATAAACGCAGGCAATAAAATCCTATCCGGTGTACCCTACTCTCCTGTGAAAGACGGATATCACGGATAAATTCAAATAATTCTTCCGATTGGAAATAGGCTTTCCGGGCCCTGTTCGTATCAAACGAATTAATAATAGCAGTAGCAATGGCACCGCCACAGGTTGAAAGAATAATATCCGGTTTCATACTTCCTTCTTCCAGCGCAGCAAACATACCCCGTAAATAGCATATCGTGTACCACCTCCGGAAAAGACTACGGCTCGTTTATATGTTGTAGAGGTTTGATTCATCTTCCAAATAAAATAAGGATAACTATAAAAGAAACCGGAGCAACAAAAATAAGGCTATCTACCCTATCCAGTAATCCTCCGTGACCCGGTATCAGATTTCCGGTATCTTTTACACCGGCACCTCTTTTAATGGATGACATATAAATATCTCCACAGGCTCCCGGGATACTAATGGCCAGTCCCCCAGGGTATACAATAAATGACTTCCTTCCGGTACTAAAAAAGGACCTGCCACATTAGCCAATCCACTGGTTAAGACCATCCCTCCGATAAAACCCTCCAAGGTTTTATTCGGACTGATACGGGAAAGTATCTTCGTCTTTCCAAATAGTTTACCGGTCATATACTGGAAAATATCATTCAGTTCCGTCAGGATAATAATCAACAGAAAAAGCTTTATGCCATGAATAGAATAATTAAAGGTATAATACCCTATCTCCCGGTATAGGCCAGATGCCCGATAGCAATTACATTAATCAGGATACCAACAAACACCTGCCATCCATAGGTTACATCTATTCTCTTCCTGCCCCCAATACAAGTATACACAAACAGGTATATCCTGTTACGGCCACAGGAAAGTAAATATAAACATCTACGACAGAAAGCCATAACAGCAAGATAGGGTTTAGGTAAAGCGCCCTTTCAAGCCATTTATTTCCAACCGGAACCATCCGGTAATATTCTTTCATGCCCTGCATACTTAGCCCGGCCACAAATAAACAGGTAAAAAACGGCGTTAACAACGCTATCCACACCACTACTATTATAATGCCCCAACTCCGTACACGTATGGGAACATCAGCAAATTTTCCGCCGGGATTCATATTATTTGCAGTCATACACAACTCCCTGCTTTAATTAGCCAATGCTTTTTTAACACGGACAGTTGTACTCAACACAACCAAAAGCACTGCTGCTCCAAACAAATAGGAAGAATAGGGAGAAATATCAACCGAAAAAAACTGAAGTAGCCCATATAAACTTATCAGGAAAGCCCGGTCACTCTTACCCATAGGACCCTCATAACGCCGTTCACCTGAAATAACTTTACCCATAATACCGGCATATTCATTCACCACACTTAATACGATGAACAGAACAACAAACCCGAGAGCCTCCGGCTGAAATTTTAGCAAAGGAAAAAAGATAACCAAATCCGATATCACATCTCCCAGTTCATTCAGCATCTCTCCTTTCTTAGATACCTGGTTATACTGTCGCGCCATCATACCGTCCAGCGCATTTAATGCCATCCGTATTAAAAGCCCGATAGGAAGAGCCAGGAAAAACAGCCTGTTAGAATCGGCAAACCAGAATAATCCTCCGATAATAAACGATAAAGCACAGGCGCTTAAAGTAATCTGATTAGCTGTAACCTGTTGTGTATGCAGAAAATGAAGAACGGGAGTCAGTAACTTCTGGAATTGAGGTTTTATATTATAAATAGAAATCATATCAAGTAGTGTATTTATTAATAATAGTTATTCCTGAAACGGTATTGTTCAAAACTGATTAATTCCGGGCTAAAGATAACAAAAGAGCCGGAAATGCAATAGATTTAGCAGTTTACTTTAACATTTGCTATTCTTTTATTGTATAGCCAGACTCTACCTTTTTTGTATATTTGTTAGCGATTAGGTAGATCAGGAGGTTGATAACAGGCTATGCGGAAAATTATACATATTGATATGGATGCCTTTTATGCATCTATCGAACAACGGGATCATCCGGAATACCGGAACCGACCGTTGGCTGTAGGATATTCCGGAGATCGTGGCGTCGTAGCCGCAGCCAGTTATGAAGCCCGCAAATATGGTGTACGTTCAGCCATGCCTTCCAAAACCGCTCTCAGGAAATGCCCTCATCTATTGTTCGTGCCTTCCCGCTTTGACGTATACCGGTCGGTATCCCATCAGATAATGGATATCTTTCTGGAATATACAGACCTGGTAGAGCCACTCTCACTGGATGAAGCCTATCTGGATGTTACGGTGAATCATAAACAAATGCCATCCGCCACGCTTATTGCCCGGGAAATCAAACAACGCATCAAAGCCGAAACCGGTTTAACAGCTTCAGCCGGGGTATCCGTTAATAAGTTTCTGGCAAAAATTGCTTCAGACTTTAACAAACCGGATGGCCTGTACATCATCCTGGAAAAAGATGCGGAAGAATTTCTTGACAAACTTCCTATCGAACAATTCTACGGCGTCGGTAAAGTAACAGCCGAAAAGATGCACCGGTTAGGTATTCATTTCGGAAAAGACCTCAGGCGATTCCCGGAAGAAGATTTAGTCCGTTTATTCGGGAAAGCAGGACACACCTACTATCAGAACGCACGCGGTATGGATACCCGGGAAGTAATAGCCGAACATATCCGTAAATCACTGGGCGCAGAAAATACGTTCCTGACAGATTTAACCAACCGTAAAGAATTAACAGAGGCACTACACGAAGTCGCACAAACAGTATGGGAACGCGTAAGCAGTAAACAATTTTATGGCCGAACCGTTACCCTGAAAGTAAAATTTTCCGACTTTGAACAAATTACCCGTAGCCGCACCTTTCTGCATTTTATAACAGACTATACAACCTTCTGGTCTGCAGCAACCGAATTACTCGGATTAATAGAAGATACTTCCAAAGGTATCCGCCTCATAGGGCTGTCCATCAGCAACCCCAAAGAAATAGAGACCCCACGTTATATTCAACTGGAAATACCCTTCTCTTTTACGTAAACGGATACCTGTTTTGTGTTGGAAAATGAAAAAACAATTGGGATAAGACTCAAAATTAAACAAATTATTTGCCTGAACTCTGATTTGTTGTTCATTCTACAAGAAATACACACCAACGATGCTGAATATGTTTTATACTTTTTTCCGATTGTCGGAATAAGCACAGGATGAACCAATTATTTAATTTATCTTTCCATCGTAAAAAATGGTAAGTTCTTACATATTAGAGTATGAGTTTATAAGTTAGGGTATTCGTTAACCCGTGTTCCGCGAGTGCATTCATACTTAGCCGGTTGTCTTATCACCCATTTACGAAAGACCCTCCCGCTAAGTAATAACTTAAATGCCAGTCTACATATTACTTCATTTGCCGGAACCGGGTTAGCGATTAAAAGAAAAGGATACCTCGTGATGAGATATCCTTTTTGCTTATTATACTGTTTCAGACTCTTTATTTCAATCCTCTGTTTTTAAGAAGCGGTTCAGTATCCGGTTCTTTCCCACGGAAGTTTACATACATATCCATGGCATCATCAATACCACCCGGAGCCAATACATAGGTGCGGAATTTATCCGCCATCTCCTTATTGAAAATATCGCCTGTTTCTTCAAAAGCTTCAAAAGCATCCGAATCCAGCACTTCCGACCAGATATAACTGTAATAGCCGGCGGTATAACCCCCACCCATCGTATGATTGAAATAAGTAGAACGGTAGCGTGAAGGGATTTGCTTGGGTAATCCACGTTTACTTAAGGTCTGCGCTTCAAAATCCATTACGTTGAAATTAGCAGGAATCTTTTTCAACACATGATAATCCATATCCAGGAAAGAAGCAGCCAGGTATTCAGTTGTAACAAAACCCTGTCCGTATTTACCACTCTTATCCAGCTTTTCGATTAACTCATCCGGTATAATTTCACCAGTCGCATAATGTTTGGCAAATACTTTCAATACCTCAGGTTCAAACACCCAATGTTCCATAACCTGTGAAGGCAATTCCACGAAATCACGTGGTACACCACTGATACCATAATAATGAACATCACGGAACAGATTATGCAAAGCATGTCCGAATTCGTGGAACATCGTTTCCGCTTCATCCGCACTCAACAAAGCAGGTTGTCCCGGTGCCGGAGGAGTAAAGTTACATACAATAGTTACGATAGGAGCCAAACGTTTACCGTTTTCATAGGTCTGCGCCCGGTATTGTCCACACCATGCCCCACCCCGTTTGCTTGCACGTGGGAAGAAATCCATATAAAGTACACCTAAATGCGTTCCGTCTTTATCCTTACATTCAAACGCAACAGCATCCGGATGAGGTAATGGGATGTTATGGATCGGAGTAAAGGTGATACCATATAGTTTCATGGCTACATAGAACATACCTTCATATACATTCTCCAGTTTCAGATACGGACGTACTTCGTTTTCATCCAAATCGAATTTAGCTTTCTTGGCTTTTTCAAAATAATAACGCCAATCCCATCCTTCTGCGGTAAAGTTCTTACCTTCTTTTTTGATTTCAGCCTGAATATCAGCCAGCTCTTCTTTTGTTTTAACCAAAGCCGGTGTCCACAATTCATCTAACAGATTATATACGTTTTTAGCATTCTTTGCCATGCGTTCTTCCAATACAAACGAAGCATAGTCTTTATACCCCAACAACTGAGCCTTTTCCAGACGTTTGGTTACAAGTTCTTTTACAACCTCTTTATTATCCGCATCGTTATCATTGTTACCCCGGTTGATATATCCTTTAAAAATCTTCTCCCGCAGTTCCCGGTTATCCGCATATTGCAGGAATGGCATAATACTTGGATTGTGAAGGGTAAAGAGCCATTTATTAACCAGGCCGGCATCTTTCGCTTTCTCAGCCGCTGCCGCAATCAGGCTTTCAGATAATCCGGACAGGTCTTCTTCGTTATCAATAACCAACTGGAAGTCATTGGTTTCTTTCAACATATTTTGTCCGAATGTCAACTGCAACATAGTAATATCACTATTTAACCGGCGCAGTTTAGCCTGATCATCTTCACTCAGGTTCGCACCACCACGCACAAAACTTTTATACGTTTCTTCCAACAGTTTAGCCTGCTCTTTATCCAGGTTCATAGCCGCCCGGTTCTGATAAACAGATTTCACACGTTCAAACAATCCCTGGTTCAAACGGATATCATCCTGGTGTTTAGACAGTAATGGAGAAAGTTCACGACTGATTGCCTGCATTTCATCCCCAGTATTTGCACTGTTTTGCCCGTAGAAAACGATACTTACTTTACGCAGTAAAGCGCCACTCTGGTCTAATGCAACAATGGTGTTTTGAAAGTCCGGTTCAGCAGGATTATTTACAATCGTTTCAATCTCTTTTGCCTCTTCCTGCATACCCTGTTGGAAAGCAGGCATGTAATGCTCCAATTGGATACGTTCAAACGGAGGAACACCAAAAGGAGTTTTATACTCCGACAGGAAAGGATTTCCTGTTTCGCTCTCCTCAGCAGTTCCCGAAGCCGGACCACCGCAAGCGCTTAATAAAACCGCCAGCCCGGCAGCATACATCACTTTTTTCATATCGCTTTATTATCTGTTATTGAAATTTCACACATTAACGGGTTTTTCACTCTTTTTGCACAAAGATACAGATAATTTATATTAATTTAGACATTTCATTTGTCACTTAAATAACCTTTTTACACAAACAATGAACAGAATAGCAGAACTTTTCGGAATAAAATATCCCATCATTCAGGGAGGTATGGTATGGTGTAGTGGCTGGCGGTTAGCCTCGGCAGTAAGTAATGCAGGCGGATTGGGTTTACTGGGCGCCGGCTCCATGTATCCGGAAGTCCTCCGGGAACATATACGTAAATGCAAAGCGGCTACAGATAAACCATTCGGGGTAAACTTACCGCTTATGTATCCCAATGTAGAAGCTATTATTGAAATTATTATTGAAGAAAAAGTTCCTGTTGTTTTTACATCTGCCGGAAACCCGAAAACCTGGACTTCTTACCTGAAAGAAAAAGGAATCCTGGTAGCCCACGTCGTAAGTAGTTCAAAGTTTGCCATCAAATGTCAGGAAGCCGGTGTAGATGCCGTAGTGGCCGAAGGGTTTGAAGCAGGCGGCCATAACGGACGCGAAGAAACAACAACCCTTTGCCTCATTCCGGCTGTACGCCGGGTAACAACCCTGCCTTTAATAGCTGCCGGAGGAATAGGAACCGGAGCAGCGATAGCTGCCGTAACAGCCTTAGGAGCCGATGGCGTACAGATAGGCACCCGCTTTGCACTGGCACAGGAGGGTTCGGCCCATGAAAATTTCAAACAATACTGTCTCAACTTACAGGAAGGAGACACCCGGCTACTTTTAAAGAAACTGGCCCCTACCCGCTTGATTAAAGGAGCATTCACCTCTCAGGTAGAAGAAGCAGAATCACGGGGAGCCACACCAGACGAATTACGTGAATTAGTAGGAAAAGGCCGTGCTAAAAAAGGTATTTTTGAAGGAAACCTCACCGAAGGTGAACTGGAAATCGGACAGGTCGCCTCGCTTTTTAGAGAAATAGAACCCGTTCAGCAGATTATGCAGGAAATCATGACCAGTGATAATGAGGCAAAAGATTCTCATATAAACGTGAGGAGGAATTCAAAAAAATACGTTTCTTTGATGTTGAATACGAATAAAAGCAACTAACTACACCGTTTTTAGACATTATGAACGAATTACTACGCATTGCATTATTAAAAGAGCATGCCCGGGACAAACGTCTCACTTTTTTTAATCACCTATGGACCTGGATTTTGATTAGTGGTATTTACTATTTTATTTTTATCTACTCAAACAATCCGGTATTCGATAGTAATAACATGGAGTTTCAGCAAACTGGCTTTAAATATATCAGTATAGGTGGTTTT
>JAJBTP010000003.1 GCA_020860805.1 Tannerellaceae bacterium
ATTCTATATTATCAGACAATGAATTCCTAAACCAATTATGAGAAAATTTCTAATAATAGTAACATCCTTCTGTTTTATATTCCTGCTATTTGCCTGTGTTAAGGACACATATGACTGGGAGGAATGCCATCCGAGAATTTTTATCCGTTTTGATTGGAGTACGGTGGTTAAACCGGGTGATGACGAGAAAGTAAATGTTGTAATTGCCGGGGAAAGCCGGGATACTACTTTTATGCAGATTACTCCTGATGGCCAGGAGGTACGGTTGACACCGCAGGTATATGATTTTATAGGGTATACCGCTGTAGATAATGTCACGGTAAGTGGCCGGACGGTAACGGTCCGGCAGGATGCTACCGGCAATTATGTGGAACCGCATGATTTCTCCGGGGGAGCAGTAAGCCAGGAAATTATCCGGACAGACCAGGACCAGACGGTCACTATCCCCATGCGCCAGCAGACCCGTCCGTTGATTATCCGAGTTATTCTACGTGGGAATGCGTTGGGTGGTTTTTCCCATATTACGGCTGAAATATCCGACATTGCTATGTCGCGCGATATTAATAATGGGTTTGTGCCGTTGGATAATGAACCTTTACATTCGGCGTATACTACGGGAGTGTTTCCTATGACCTTACCCGGCAAACCGAATCTACTTCTGAAATGGTGTATAGTGATATGAAAAATCTGCTGGGACTGGATGGCAATGCCGGACAAACCCTGCATATGAGAGCCTATTATACCAGCGGTGAATCGAATCCGGTAGATGTAGAAGTAACGACAAAGATGCTCGGGTTTCATACGGAGAATGTGAATGAACCCTGGGTACTTGAGTTTGTATTAGACCTGGTAGATGAATTGCAAACCAGTATAGAAAACTGGACAGGTAACTATCTGTCTTTACTGCCTGCTTACAGATAATATAAATATAATATAATTCCAAAATTTAGAATGATATAAAAAAGAGTTTTTGAATCGATAGCAGCTATTACTATCGTTGCATCTATGATTACATCTTGTAGTAACGACACAAAAGAGACTGTGATAGACCCTAATCAGCGGGTAGCCGTAGAAATCAATACAGGTTTGGAAACACGTGCTTCCAATGCCACCTGGGACCGGGGAGATAAAATCGGTATTACGATGTATGACCCTACCTATACAACTATACTGGAAGACCAGTTTAACCGGGATTATATTAATTCGGCCCGTCTGACTACCTTTACGCCTGTGGACGAACAGGAAGTCGTTTATTTCCCTCAGGATGGTAGTGATATGCGCCTGAAAGCCTATTATCCGTATATAGCTGATTTACCTGCGAATATGATTGTACGCTGGAGCGTAGCCGATCAGGATCCTTTATCGGCTATCGACTTAATGACGGCTGAACATGTAAGTGGTTTTAACAGCCAGTCCGACATTGTATATCTGCATTTTTACCATAGATTATCCAAACTGATTTTTATCCTGGATACTGAAGAAGATACAGCAGGGGTTACACTGGCTGACTGCCAACTGACTATTACCGGTATGAATACTGCCAATAATTATGACCTGTTTAATAATCAGTTAGGTACAAATCCTACTGCCGGAGATATTTCTGTGCCTCTACGGGCTGATGAAGCTGATAACCAGCGTGAAGCTATCGTATTCCCACGTCCGGCAGGCGGCGAAGAAGTTCATTTTAGATTTACTACACCGGACGGAAGTATTTATACAGCTATTATGAGTCCTGAACTGGAACTGGAAGAAGGTAAACAATATATATTCTATATCGTACTGGCACGTAATCCGACCATTGTATATGCTGATATTGAAGACTGGAAAACAGGTGGAACTGATACCATAACTGCCAGATAAGATAGAAGGAAAAAACAAATAAAACAAGTTGTAAAAAGAAATCTTATGCATATAAAGAAGAAGATTTTTCAACTATTTGCAATTACTCTTTTCCTGGGCCTGTTCCATATATCCTGTAGTGAGGATAGAGAAACGGATGGATATGGAAAAAGTGATTTGATGGTAGTTATTGATGCCGGTATGACCACCAAAGCTGTAGATGCAGATTGGGAGTCCGGCGATGCAATAGGGGTCACCATGTATGACCCGGCTTATACGGCACCGGTAAATGGAGCCGTCAATAAAGAATATGTAACCGGAAATAGTGGTGATATTGGCTTTTTTCAGCCGGCTACAGAAAGTGAAACACTTTATTTTCCGCAGGATGGAAGTAGTATCCGGTTAAAATCCTATTATCCTTACCGGAGTAATATGCCTTCGAATATGCAGGTAGCCTGGTCGGTTATTGACCAGACTGTACTGGAAGATATTGATTTGATGACGGCTGAACATCTGACTGGTTTTTCCAAAGAAGATACCCGGGTTGAGCTGCATTTCTATCACCGGTTATCCAAACTGATTTTCCGTCTGAGTACACAGGATGATGTTGATTTTGTAGACCTGGCAGATTGTACACTCACTATCCGGAATGCGGAGTTAGGTAATACGTATGATATATTAAACGACCGTTTTCTGGATGAAAGTCTGGGAGAAGGTACACTTACAATTCCCACCCGTGAAGGTGAACCGGGTGATTTCCGGCAGGCGATTGTAATGCCCCGGCCGGCCGGTGAAGGATATATTTTTTGAGTTTACGACTCCTTCGGGTGATACGTATATTGCTGAAATGACTCCTACAATGGCTCTGGAAGAAGGTACACAATATACATTTGAAATTGAGTTTTCCAAGAACCCGATTACAGTTAGTGCAACTATAGAACCATGGGTACCTATGGGGCCTTTTCAGTATGAAACGCTTCGGGTAAATCCGGAGATAGAAGATAGTGAAGGAGCTGCTATCGGTGATGTTATAACTGTGTACCTGCAGAATGAAGCGGGAACAGATTTCGACCTGCTGCGTACCTTTACCTATGAGTCAGTTAATAACTGGGTTCCGGATAGTCCGGTTTACTGGGAAGATATAGAACAGGACCCGGCGCTGTTCCGGGCATCTATGCTGGCTGACCAGCCATTGAATACGACTCAGTTAGGGGATATCCTGATAGCCGACCCGTTGAGTGTAGCCCGTAATAGCGGTGCTCATTTTACATTGCGTCATGCAGCTTCTAAAGTAATAGTAGGTCTTACTTCGGATACTTTTACCGATGAGGATTTGGCAGGCGCAACCATTACGCTTCCGGATTACCTGACCGGTGGGTATGAAGAAAAAGGACAATTTATACCGGGTACCCAACGAATGGATATAGTGGTAGACAGAAGTGACCCGGCAAGTGGAATGGCACTTTTCCAGCCGCAAACCATATCCGGTTCCGACCCGTTGCTGGTTGTAACCATTAACGGACGGGATTATGAGGTTGAAGACACAGATGGGTTTATCTTTGAAGCAGGGACAGCTTACCAGATACTGGTTACTGTAAATAAAAATGAACTAGCGGCTAGTGTAAGCGTCGTGGACTGGGTTACCCGTACACTGAATTTCGAGGCACTTACTGTAGGCGTAACCGAAAATGATAATAATGGGGTATTGAATGGGGAAGTATTGAATGTCTATACAGGAGATGCAACGACACGTACGCTTTTGAATAGTTATACTTATTATGCATCCCAGGATTCCTTTATGTCGCCCACGGCGGTGTATTGGGAAAGCCTGAATGACCCCACTACGTTCTATGGCTCGATTCTGCGTACACCTGCTTATAATAGTACCCAGATGGATGATTACCTGGTAGTCGACCCGGTGACAGTAGCGGCAAGTGATGGAGTACATTTTGAAATGAAACATGCGGGTTCACGTGTAATGGTCGTACTACATTCGTCTGACGGTACATTTAGCGACGACGAACTGGCTGCTATGGAAATGACTTTACCGGATTATATCACAGGAGGCACTGTGAATAACGGTGTATTTGTTCCCGGTTCCGGCAGAGGACCTATTCAGGTAGCCAAAAACGTCGGAACGGACGGAACCAGTGCGATTGCCTTTATCCAGCCACAAACTATTCCGGCCGGAACTACAGTCATTACCGTACAGAGTGCCAACCGTACCTATGAAGCAACCTATCCGGATGATGTAATTTATGCACCCAATCAATCTACTACGTTACGGGTGGATTTGAGGAAAACGGAGATTTCTTTCAGTACAACGATAACCGACTGGACACAGCAAACGGTTAGTATGGTAGCTCCGAGTATAACTATAAACGGACAACTGGGTACCACTGCAGAGTTCTTCCGGAATAAGTCTATTTATATTTACGGATTAGACCCAAATGCCGACTATGCCGAATATATTTATTCCAATCAATCCGGAACTTACCGGTGGGTAGGAGATACCTTTTATTGGGATGATGTACCTTCGTATCCTGTCAATTTATCGGCTGTTTATTATCCGGCGAATGTAACCATAGCATCCAATGGAACCTTCCCCTGGAGTATTGGAGCCAATCAGGATGACCCTGCCAATCAGTATTATGATAATTATGATTTGTTGATGAGTAATACCGGTAATTTAAATGCACCGACAGCTATCAACTTCCAGTTTAAACATGTACTGAGCGAAGTGCAGATAAATCTGATTGCCGGAACCGGTTTTGAGGATGAGGACCTGGTAGGTTCCATCGTTACTTTACCGGGCTATAGCCTGGCCGGAACGGCTGTTTTATCAACGGCGTCGGTTACTACCGGTAATAGTGTATCCACTGTTACTCCTCATATGATTACGGATGGTAAGGAATATATGGCATTGGTAATGCCACAAACCAAAGCACCAAATACAGCTATTGTTTCTGTAACGGTTCCGGATTATCCGAATACCTCTTTTATAGGTACATTGACAAATGAATCTCTGGCGTTTGAAGCCGGTAAACGGACCATTATCAATGTAACCGTTCAGAAAACAGCCATTCAGTTATCGGCAACACTGGCACCCTGGGGTAACGGAGATACAGGCAATATAATCATTAAATAATCCGCTTCACAGGAAGTGAAAAAAGAAAAGTAAAATGAAACAACATACTTTTAGTTTACTCGTCTGTTTGGCTTTTCTGTTTCAGGGGTGTGAAAAGGAAAATGAACCTCCCGGCAGTGAACCTGCCGGTGAGGTTTATGAACTAATTCAGCTAAGTGGAAGCGGAGTAGAGTCAAGCGTGGAGATTTCAAAGACCCGTGCTTTGGATGATTTTCCCAATAGCAAGCAGATAGGTGTCGTTGCAGCCATGTATAACGGAGGTACTGTAAACTGGACCAGTTATGATGATATTAATAATGCAACTGCAATAGCTACCCGGGAACAGGGAGGAACTTTTTATTTTGGATTCTCACCCGTAAAATACTGGCCGTTTGATGGGAGTAACCTTGTATTCCTGGCTTATAGCCCGGCAGCATCTGCTGAAAACGGAATAACACTGGAACCCAGCCGGACTGTATTGGATATTCAGTTAACAGCTGATACGCCGGATGTAATGTATGCATCCAATAACCCATCCGCTGCTACTCATCCGTATTCTAAAATGGAGACACCGGTTCCTTTGGGAGAATTCAGGCATGCACTCAGTCAATTGACTGTAGAAGTCGTTGCAGATGAAACCATGAATCCGGATGTACGACTGGAAAGCCTGATTATAGAAACCACTGCTACCTCAGCAACACTGGACTTACTACAGGTAACAGGAGCTGCACTGAATGGGTTGACGGTCAATCCGGCATCAGCCACTCCTTTCCGGTATACACAGGCATCTTCTACTACCATTTTTGTCAGTCCTTATAGTACGGATGTAATGGTCATACCCGGAAGTGAAGGACAAACTACACTGACGATTCGTCTTTCGGATGGTGTTTTTGATTTTGAACGGGCGTATGCGGTAACTGCATTTACAAATATTACTTCCGGTAATACTATTACGTTTCAGCAGGGAGTAAATACGACCTTACGGTTTACGGTAACCGGTACGTTGGTAGACCATCCGGATGATGCGATTTACCTGCAGGGACAGTTAACAGACTGGATTGTGCGTGAACCTTTAGGAGTAACAATTGATTAAGGCTTACTGATATGATAAAAAAAATATATATCCTTAGTATGCTGGCAGGTATAGGACTCAGTCATATGTCCTGTACGGATGAACAACAGGAGTTACAGGGTGACGGGGATGCAATCAGCCTTTATGGAATAGGAACGCGTGCCAATGGAGATGTATATACCAATTTGCATCTGAAAGCATTTGCTGCCGAACGTTCAACACAGGTGTATATCCAGGAAACCCCGATTGCTGTTACTGCCGGATTGTATGATGATACACCTAATAATATCACTTTTACAAACGGAAAGCATTATTATCCGATAGGCGACAATGAGATTTTCCTCTATGCCTATAGTGGAAGCCTGAACGGTACGGATATGCAATTAACTTCCGGTAAAGCATTGACAAATGATGCTTTGTTAAGTAACCAAGGTATTCAGCAGGGCGAACCCCTTTCGGAGGAAGGTGATGGAACACCCGGTAGTTCAGACAAACCGGCAGAGATATTGCAATTCCGCCATGTAATGACTCAATTGAATGTAATTATAAAAGTAGACAGTACGGAACTTCCTACATTTGTAGACCCACCGCCTACTTCTATCAGTTTCCGGATGGGCAACAATATCCCGTCAACCGGAAGATATAGTATTTATGCAGAAGCTCCGGTAGACGGACAGGAAGCCTCTGCCGAAGTTGCTCATAATCTGTCCGGTTCTTATACTCTTACACAGGGCGTTAATTATGTGGTTCCGAATGGATTGGATATCCGGGATTTTGACTTTACATCCTTGGTGATTGATAACTATACGGCTACTGATACAGACCTGGCACGGTTATCCATTGAGAATTTGAATCTATCGGCTCCGGCTCCTTTACTGGTGCCCGGCTATGCGTATGATATTACTTTCCTTGTACGCCGGTTAGAAATACAGGCCATTACCATTGAACTGGTACGATGGAATGCACAGGAGGTAACAAATGAAGATATTACCTATGAACCTTATGTACTGGATTTGGATTTGGGAGACTATGTAAATAGTGGAGATGACGAAATACAGAAAGTAGTTCTTTATACAACGAACGGACGTGAATATGTGGGCGGACTGGATGAGAACGGACTCAGTTTCGTTACCTTACCGGCTACCGGCATGGTTGATTCAGTAGATTTATATATCTCGTTGGGACTGCTGATTTCTATCCGTCCGGATGATTATGTATCCTCTGCTACAACGTCTACTTTAACAGTCGAACTATCAGAAGGAGGGACGCGTCTGGAAAATCCGGCTCTGCCGCCGGCAGATGATAATCCGTATCTGATTTATACACCGGTACAGATTTTCAATATAGCTAAAGATTTGACAGCCTCTTATAAACAGATGGAAGATTTGGATGTAAACCGGTTGAGTTATTCTACGGCTTCTCCGTTGGTTCCTCTGGAAACATTTGAAGGCGTTTTTGACGGAAACGGTTACCTGATACAAAATTTGATTATGACAGGTCCTGCCTTAATCAGGCGCAATGAAGGAACCCTGAAAAATCTGCGGATTGCTTCGGGACGTATCAATGCTGCCGGAGAAGCTATCGCCGGTTCTTTCTGTGCAGAGAATGCCGGAACAATTGTAGCCTGTATGAATGAGGCCCGTATTGTAAATGCTACCAATATTGTAGGAGGTATCTGTGGTATTAATGAAGATGATGGTAAAATAATAGGTTGTATTAATACCGGAAATATGGATAATGGAGTCATTCTGGGAGGTATCTGTGGTGAAAACCAGGACCCGGATGAATATACGATTATCGCCTGTATTAATACCGGGCTATTAACCAAAGACGGTACAAACCTGGGAGGTATAATTGGCTCAAGCATAGAGTCTCCCGAAGTAGTAATTGATACTTCCTTCTGGCTGGTGGGTACGGTTGCCCATGAGTTTGGCGGACTTGAAATACCTGTCGGGATAGGAAATGTAGGCCAGGAAGATGTCTCTTCCTTAAGCCCTGAAAAACTACGGAATGACCTGTCTGCACTGGAACGGGAGACAGAGGCTGAAACAACGGTTATTTTATTGAATACCGCGTTGGAGAATACGGTATGGGGAAATGAATATATGTATGTATTAAATCAGAACCTGACCGGTAGTGTATGGCCTATACCCCAGAAAAGAACCCCCTGACCCCTGACAGGGGGATGTAAAAACATCCTATACTGAAAATATTAGTAATATGAAAAAGAATTATACATTTCTGTTTAACTGCTTGCTGTTCCTCCTCGTTTCTCTGGCTGTTTCCTGTACGGATGACAGCCTGGGAGAAGGAGAGATATTTCCTGAAGAAGGGGCACCTTTAAATTTATATGTGGATTTTGGTACCACTACCCGTGTAGGGGAATTACCTAATACGGATGCCATTAATGATGCCGGTACCAGTGGACTGAATCACATTGGTTTATATGTTCATTATACAGATGACTATAACGGAAACGAGTTATCCAAGCCCTATATCCGGAATATGGAATGCCGGATAGAGAATGGAAAACTGGTTCCTGTACTGGCAGAGGGAGAAAATACTTCTAATGAGAATATTTATATCTATGATTATATGACACTGGTTGCATTTTATCCTTATAATGCAGCTATGAGTGAGGAAGAAAACTGGTTTAAGGAAAGAACGGATGAAGAAAACTATCCGATTACCCGTAGTGATTACAGTGAACAGACCTATATTCCTTACCGGGGACAGGTTAGCGTGAATCCTACGACTGCTTTTTATATTGAACTGACACTGTATCCGAAACATACCTTCTGTCTGGAAATTATCCTGGTGAGTGAAAACCCGGATGATTTTAATGATGGTAGCCCGGATATTAAACTATTACCGGCTATGGACCCGGTGGATAATGAGGAACCGAACGGAGCCAAACGTGCAGCCTGGTATGACCAGCTATATTCAAAAGAAAATGATAGAGGCGGCATGCATGTGCGCCGGTATAAAGCTTATATCTGGCAGGATGCAGCAATGAACCATATCATCCGGCAAAACGAAATATTATATGAAGATGGTAGTTTTAATTTGCTGGCAACCGAAGAGATACGTCCGCTGGAACAACGGATATACCGGTATGGCTATAATTTTACTACCGGAGAGTCTTTTATTCCTACTTCAGAGAATCTGATTAACGATGCAACTTCCTTGCAGAATTTTAATGGAAGCGGATACCAGGTATGTGATATTGATATGACCGGTGTGAATTTTACGCCTCTATCCATCATTAACGGAACCTATGATGGGGGAGGACATAAAATTTCCAACCTGGCAATTACTTCTTTATCCGATAAAGTAGGCTTGTTTTCACAAATTCAGGGAGAATCATACCTGAAAAATATCAATCTGATAGACCCGGTTATTACTGTTAATTCTACGGCTGATACCTGCTATGTGGGTGCGCTTTGCGGACGTGTAAACAATGAGTTAAGCGAACAGGATATACAGAATTTATTTGAGTCTATTCTGCTACCGGAGAATTTATCGGAAGTAGTAAAAGAGGCTCTTCTGAATGAAATCCTGGCAGGTATTTATAACAGCCAGTCGCAGATTATCTCCTGCCGGGTCGAGAATCCAACTATAACAGTAAATGGTACGTATCCTCGTGTAGGAACTGTAGCCGGAGGGAATGGTGACCGCCAGGGCGCCTATAGTTTCCGTGCTTCAATATGGGATACCTATTCATTGGATGGTTCAATAACTGTAAATGACGGAAATCCTGCCAATAATGCCGGAACTGAAGTAGGTGGTTTCTGCGGAATAAATGAGTTCTTTATCGGTAGGTCTTATACAGCCATTGAAGCAGCTAATATCAGTGCTATACAACAGGTAGAGCAGGGAGTAGATGAAAATGGTCAGCCTGTTTTAGTAAATGAAAATATTTTCCAGGGTTTTACCAATCAGGGTATTCTCTTTACACCAGCTGAAGGGGCCGGTATTACCGACTGTTATGCCGTAGCTCCGGATACGAATCCGGATGTTTCACAGATGCCGGGTGCATGGCCTCCGGGTAGTTGGGTGGCTTATAGTGGTGTATGGCCTATCAATACCAGTTCATGGACTAGCTTCAACGGGAATAAATTCTGGTACTCGGTAGGTGCTCCGGGAGTAGCTTATCCGGTTTTGCAGTGGGAAAGGAGATAAATAGTAAGTGAAAAATAAGACATATGAAAAGATATTTTTATTCAGTTAAAAGTTTGGCAATTGTTTTTCTGCTTGGATTTATTTCCTGTTCACAGGAGAATGAAACCATAGAACCTACAGGCGAACAGGCATTACGGATTTCTCCGGCTGTCGGAGAACTGGCAGACGCAGAAACCAAAGCTGCCAATAACTTTTTTAAAGTAGGGGATGAGATAAGGGTTACCATTCTCGACAGTAATGGTCAGGAAGTAGAGATACCTTATACGTATGATGCTGATGGTATATTTTCGGGTAATCCTGGCTATCAGTTTCCATTGGATGATTCGTATATTGAAAATCTGACAGCTGTATGGCCTTCGGATGCTGAACCTGATGGTGTTTTTGAGGCCGACCAGCGTGATATTGACAATTACCGCCGGGCCGACTGGCTGGTAGCTAAAGCGTCTGCCTCCGGAATTATGGCTACTAATACACCCGTACCTCTGTTTTTTTGAACATAATAATTGTCTGCTTGAGTTTGAACTGGTCGGACAGAATACCAATGGTTTGCGTATTAAAGAGTTATTAATTCAGCTTGAAGTAGACGGAGAACCGACTGCCTGTTGGGCCTATTGTGACAATGAAAACGGACGGGCTTCTTTTATCCTGAAAGATGGAACAATGCTTGCTTCACAGGAGGGGTTACTGATTGGAATCATACCCGGTGCTTCGGATGATAGATATACGATTATTCTGTCGGATATTGATATGAGACTGGAAGCTGGAAAACGGTATCTGGTAACCTTGACTCCACGAGGATATGATATGGATATTTTTTGTATTCATTGGTACCTTCTCGGCACCCTCCGGTGAACGGGGTACAGGAATCGGCGTTCCTTTTGAACTGCCCGGAGATGGCGAAGAAGGAGATTACATCATTCATAAAGGAATTGAACTGGTTACAGTATCCTATGTGGTAAGACATTATACAGATGGCAGTACACCCAACTATCCTTCATCTACCTATGTATTGGCAGATGATTTTACCATGACGGATGAAGCAGCAGCCTTATATATACCAATGCCCCGTTCGCTGTTTACCGGTCAGATACTATTAAATGGAGAAGCCATAGAGAGTATTCCATACGGAGATGGTGAGGTTCTGGAATTATTTACCAACGATTAAAAAAGAATAGTATGAGGAAAACATATATTCATTGGCTGACTGTTGCAGGTGTATTATGGCTGGGTTCAGCATGTACGGATGAAAAGAATAGTCCTGTTGAGGAAGAGGAGTTGGTAGGAATTGAAAGCCTGCAACTTACATTAAGCGAACAGGAAGGCAATCTGCCTACGCGGGCTATTTCTGATTATGCGGTTAACTCTTCGGATGACCCGACAGCTTCACTGACAGGCCGGGAAACATGGACACTGCATGTTGAAATCTATAAAGGAAATGCAGTATATCAATACGGAGTATCCGATTTTACAGTAGGAAGTTCTATTACTACCTGGGAACCGGAAACTCCTGTTTATTTCCCGAATTATTCTACGCAGCGGGCAACTTTAAGTTTATATCCTGTTAGTGCAACAGAACCTATCGGGCCTAACCAGAGTGCAGCAGACGGAAGTGCCTTACTTCAGCAGGATATCCTGGTTCAGAATGGTTCACCCACTGTGAATATAGTACCGGCACATATACCCCATGCACAATTACGGCATGCCCATAGTATGCTGGACTTCCGGCTGGAAAATGTAAACGACGAGGATATTTTCAGTGTAACTGTACTGATTAATGGTATAGAATATATTCCTTACCAGGTAGCTGATGGAAATTATCCGGAATATATGCTTATTATTCCGGTAGGTACAGCCAATCCGGTTGTACGGGTGTATACCCAGGGGGGGGAGCTCATTACCAGCAGACCACTGTTGAACAAATTACCAATACAGCTATTAACACCTGTTACTGTTTTACACTTTCCGGACTGGAACTTCTCCTGTCGGAAATCACCATTGCCGAGTGGACTACAGGGCCGGGTATTTTAGGTAATTATATTACGGAACAATCCTATCCTACCTTCAGAGGTCCGGCAGATGCTCCGGCAGTATTATTTTATGATAATGGATTATCACAGGATGTTATTTTCAATGATCAGGGAGAAGTAACCGAAAGACCGGCCGGCCGCCGTTTGATTCGTATTCAGACAGACCGTGCATTAGTATCTGTCGATATTGTTCTAACCGGAATGGTTATTGATTTAAGTATGCACTTTTAAGTTTCTTACCCCGGTAAAATCAATTATAAGTCAAATAATCCCTGCGAGGGATTCAGTAATAGCCCAGGGTTCCGCGAAGCGCTACCCTGGGCTATAATATTTTTTATTTCTCTCAGGAGTGTTAGTAAAAAAGGCCGGATTTATACATCACTAAAAGCATATAATAGGGTCATAGTTTATCAGATGATTTGTCGGTTACAATAGAGTGCTTACATATTAGAGCTGTTTTGCGTGTTGAACAGGTATATTATCCGGCCTTTATGTGTTGAAAAAATGGATAATTGAGTATGGCTGTTATGGCCTGTCAATTATCCATTTTTATTTGGTTTCTTTTTTAGAAGTTATATCCTACCGATACCATGAAGTTTCTGTTTCTGGCAGTATATTTTTTATCATTACTATTTGTAGCATCTTTGATGTTATTAATGTTTACCAGTCCTAAATCGTAGCTTAGGCCAATGTACATTTTACTGATGCTAACCCCTGTACCGAAGCTAAGGCCGGCATCAAATACTTTGTAAGGGGCATCTATTTCATACCCGTCTTCTTTTGTTTTTTAGAATAGTTTGTAATCATACTTGTAATCCGGCTCTCCCTCTTCTTTTTCGGTAAATTTGGCTTTTCCTCCTAAACCAAATGCCATGTAAGGACCTACATTAATTTGCCATTTGGCATTGTCGGCAATGTTGATTCTGTAAGAAGCCAACACCGGAATCTGTAAATAAACAGGTCTTTCTGTTACTTTATCTTCCCAATCCTCTCCTTTTTCAGAATCTTTAGCTCCTTTAGTTGTAATGTATAGTCCGGGCTGGATGTAGAAGTTCTCTGCCACATTAATATCTACGATACCACCGATGTGGAATCCGGCTAAAGATTTGGATAAGCCACCTTCTTTGTTATCACCTGCATCACCCCCATAGCTGGAGATGTTAAGAC
>JAJBTP010000109.1 GCA_020860805.1 Tannerellaceae bacterium
TATTGGGTTTCAGGATTGCAGGCAGTTATTGCTATTAAAACAAATATAACTAACCATATTATTATAAGGGTTCTATGGAATGTTTTCATAAAGACTTTTTGTTAAAAGGTTAAATAATAAAAGGAAAGAAAGGAAGTTAATACTCCCTTTCTCCAAATATTTTTGAGCCTACCCGTATCATATTTCCTCCTTCTTCTATGGCAATAGGATAATCATCACTCATTCCCATAGAAAGTGTAGAGAATTCCGGTTGGGTAGAAAAATAGGTTGTTTGAATTGTGTCAAACAATTGTTTTAATGTACGGAATTCAGAACGGATTTGATTTTCATCATTTGTAAAGGTTGCCATTTCCATTAATCCGCAGATTTGAACGTTAGAAAGCTCTTTCCATTCTCCTTCTTTCAGGAAAGCCAGCACTTCTTCCGGAGAAAATCCATGTTTACTTTCTTCTTCCGCAACATGGATTTCCAGTAGAACTTTAATTGTCCGGTTATATTTTATTGCCTGCTTATTTACCTCCTGTAATAATTTCAGGGAATCAATACTATGGATAGTATCAATATAAGCAGCAATATCCTTTACTTTATTACTTTGTAAAGGACCTATGAAATGCCACTCAATATCTGTAGGTAGAACAGCCTGTTTTGCTTTAAGTTCCTGTGCACGGCTTTCTCCGAATACGCGTTGCCCGGCTTCGTAAGCCTGGCTCAAAGCCTCTACAGGATGGAATTTAGACACAGCTACTAATGTAACCCCTTCCGGTAGTGACTCTTTAATCTGTGTAAGATTCCCTTTTATACTCATTGCTTCTGTTCTGCTATCAATTCTTCTTCTGATTTCTCTTTTTTATCACCGCTTGCTGCAAAAGGGAATACATCCATAATGCTGGTTTCTGTAACAGAGGCAATCGTATAATCAGCCATTGTGCCTTTCATACCGTCTTCCAGTACGGCGATTGCTTCTTTTAATGTACTGGCCTGTGCCATCATCGCTACACCTGTTTTCTTTTCTGCACCGCTCTTTTCATCCAGTGTAATGAAAAAAACTTTGATACGGTAAAAACGGTCTCCATTTTCGTTGAAGAAAAGTTCGGATAAACGTACCCGCTTAATATCTGTTACAGTGAATTCACCACTGATAAAAGGACGCATTTCCTCAATAATACGTGCTTCTGCTTCGGTAAATGAAAGTGCATCTACCAGGTAAGGTTCCGTTACTTTTTTCTGTAAACCATTTTCCATCACTTTCTCGAAGGAAACCTTACATTCAAACCAATTGTGCATCTTATTTCTTTTTTAGTGTCTTGTATAGAATTGACCTATCCGGTTCTCCGGATGTCCTGCAAATATACGAAGTCAAAACGAGATTCTATTCCTGTTTTTTATCTTTGTATGTATAATTCAGATACACATGAAAACATATCAAGCAAATGAAAACAGGCATTCAAACATGTAATACCGCCGTTGTGGAGATAGTGGAATCTTTCTGCCTGCTATCTCGTTAGGTCTGTGGCATAACTTTGGAAGTGTCGATGTTTTTAATGATTTTATTAAAATAGCTTATACCGCTTTTGATGAGGGTATTACTCATTTTGACCTGGCCAATAACTATGGTCCGGTATATGGTTCGGCAGAAGAAAATTTCGGACGTATCCTAAAGAAAGGATTAGGAGTTTACCGGGATGAATTAATTATTTCAACAAAGACAGGTTATGATATGTGGCCCGGGCCTTATGGCAATGGGGGAAGCCGCAAGTACCTGATGGCAAGCCTTGACCAGAGTCTGAAACGAATGGGCCTGGAATATGTGGATATTTTCTATTCACACCGTCCGGATCCGAATACACCGATCGAGGAAACCGTAGGTGCTTTGGCTGATATTGTCCGGCAGGGAAAGGCTTTATATGTAGGCCTATCCAACTATGATGCAGAACAAACACGGACAGCGGTCTGGCTATTGGAAGAATATAAAATACACTGTCTGATACATCAGGCACGTTATTCGATGTTAGACAGATGGGTAGAACCGGATTTATTACTCCGGCTGGAAGATGAGGAAGTAGGACTGATTGCCTTCTCTCCGCTGGCACAGGGCATGTTAACGGATAAATATCTACAAGGAATACCTAAAAATTCCCGTGCAGCTAAATCAACCGGTTATTTACAGACTAATATGATTACGGAAGAAATTCTATCCAAGGTCAGACAACTCAATGAACTGGCGCAACAGCGGGGACAAACTTTACCTGAAATGGCTATTGCCTGGTTACTAAAAGATAAGCGGGTCACCAGCGTTTTGATTGGTGCCAGCTCAGTAGCTCAGTTAAAAGATAATCTGAAAGGATTAAATAATGCATCTTTTACCCGGGAAGAACTGACAAAAATAGAGGAGATATTAAATTCATAAAGGAGAGTTTCTGACTTGTTCTCTATTAGTTGTTATAAATAAAAAAATATCAGGATTGTACACCGTTGTCCGGTGAGAATCCTGATATTTCTGTGGATAATCAACTTCGACTATAAAACTATACAATAAATTCCTTTTTCAGGAAGCAATATGATTAGGCTCTTCTGAAAAGAGAGGCTATCCATAAGACAATTAATGCTCCGATGGTCGACATGATGATAGTTCCTAAAATACCATTCATGGCTAACCCTAATAAACCGAATACCCAGCCACCAATCACACTACCGATAATACCTAAAAGTAGATTTACGATAAGACCATAACCGGAACCCCGGAAAATCTGACCGGCTAAAAATCCGGCAATGATACCTATAATTATTGATATTAAAATTCCCATATTATTCAATCTTTTAGTTCTTGTTAGCCTAAAAACAAGCTTAAAAGACAGATTGTTCGGGAATTAGTTAGGAAATGAGAAGTAATAGGCCGTTCCGGAGTTATTGGCTGTGTCTGCCCATATCTTTCCATTGTGAGCCTTCGCATAAGAATTACATAGCTGTAACCCACTCACTTTCATCTCATCTTTTACCTGTCCGGAGGTCCCATTATACGATACTTTGATGATATATTCCTCTTTTGGTGAAACATAGGAGGATAAAATTACCTGGCCTCCTTCTTCATTATCATGGATCGCATTCGATAAAAAGTTGCGGACAATCGAACGAAATATCTCTACGTCTACCTCAGCCAGTAACTCCATGTCAAACCCTTCTTTCAACAGGGTTACATTCTTTTGTTTTGCCAGAGGAAGGTAGGAGTTTGCTATGTTGGATAATATACTGTTCACATCAATCCGTTGCTTATGAGGAGGCTGAGCGGCAGGATTCAAATGTTTTGTTTTTATGAAATTATCCCATATCAGCGCTACATCGGTTGTTTCCTTATAGATATTGAGTAACATTTCATATTCATCTGTTTCTATCCTGTCTTTACCTAATGTATGCAACAGGGAAGTAGTCATTAACTTCATAGAATGAATAGAAGAACGTAAAGCCTTTGAAATGGAACCATAATATAAATCCTGTTTTTCAGTTTTTTCTTTTAGTAACCGGATTTGCATATCTTTTTCGTATTGTTGCTTCTGTAAATCAATCATATGCAACATCTCTTCTTTGAGAAGTGGTTTTAACAGAGAGCCGGATATTCCCAGTTCAAAAGCCCGTTTTAATACATCGCGGCTCTCTATATTTACACAGGTAATTATCTGTGTATATTTGTGTTTTCTGTTTTGTCGTATGCGTTCCAGTAAAGAGAGACCCTGGTCTCCATTCTCTGTTAAATCAAACAGGATTAACGAAGGGTTCCAGTCATTTACTACCTTTTCTGCATCTGCAGAAGAAGTAACAGATTGAAAAACGTAAGGCTTCATAGTAAAAACCGAATGAGCCAGTCCTGTAACCTTCTGGTCAGGACTGATAACAAGTAGTTTGTATTCGTAAGTAAAGTTATTCATTTTCGTTAAATCGATTATTGGTAATACAAAATTACTCATTTCCATCGTTTTAAGTGCTAACAGGCTCCTAATTCATGTTATATGTGATTTAAGAGTGTTACAAGGTACTAATAAACCCAAATCCTTTTACATGTTTTTTATAATATCGTGGTTTTTGTGTAGGTTTGTACATAAATAGAACGATTGAATGAAGCCCTTTTTATATCAGATAGCATCTCTCTTCCATAAGCACTATGGCGTTAAGGTAAGCCGTTTTGCTTTTATTTTTCCTAATAAACGTACCGGATTGTTTTTTCAGAAGTATTTATCTGAGTTATATGATAAACCTATTTTCTCACCGGCTATCCTGACAATCAGTGATTTATTTCTCGAATTGAGTGATAAATACCTGGCTGACCGGATTAATATGCTGTTTAAGCTCTATACCATCTATATACGGAAAAGTAATTCGGCAGAGACTTTTGATGAATTCCTCCATTGGGGAGAAATGTTGCTGAATGATTTTGACGATGTAGATAAGTATCTGGTGAATGCTAAAATGTTATTTACCAATGTTACGGATTTACGGGAGATGGAAGCTGATTATTCAGAATATCTGAATGCTGAACAAATAGCCGCTATCCGGACCTTCTGGTCGTCTTTTAGTCCGGATTCAGGTAAAAACCAGCAAACTTTTTTGGCAGCCTGGGAAATGCTATATGATTTATATAGCACTTTAAAAAAGGAATTAGCTGCAGAAAAGTTAGGATATGAAGGAATGATTTACCGGGAAGTGGTGGAGAACCTGAAGGAATCAACTAACACTCAATATCCCTGGGAAAAAGTGGTTTTTGTAGGATTAAATGCCTTATCGTTAGTAGAGGAGAAGTTATTAACCGAACTTCAACAAGCGGGTGTTGCTGATTTTTACTGGGATTATAGTTCAGAAATGATAAAAGATCCGGATAATAAGGCTTCCCGTTTTGTAAACCGTAACTTATCCCTCTTTCCCTCTTTGCTTGAATTACCTGAAGAAGAAAAAGTACAAAGAGACATTGAAGTAATTGGTATTCCTTCCGGGATAGGGCAGGCAAAACAGGTGCATACCTTGTTGGATGATATGTATAAAAAAGGAGAATTTACGGAGGAAAAAGCACTTCGCACAGCTATTGTATTACCTGATGAGAGCCTGTTAGTTCCTGTCCTGAACTCGATTCCGGAACAAATAAAGCAGATAAACGTAACAATGGGTTATCCGTTGAGTGGAACTCCGGTATCTTCTCTGATGGAATATATTCTGGCTTTACAAAAGAATCTCCGGTATGTAGAGCGCCGGCCGGCCTTTTATTTCCGGGATGTTTTACCGGTGTTAAACCATAGGTATGTGCTGACAGCTGATAAGGAGGTTATCTTACCTCTGATTACAGAGATTACAGCTTATAATAAGATTTATATAGGTAAAGAAGAATTGTCCAAAACCCCTTTACTTTCTGTTATATTCCAGCCTATCGAAAATGCAGAGATGCTTTCCGGTTACCTGTTGGATGTGCTGGAACAACTTAACTATTTTATGCGGTTGGCCTATGAAAAGGAGGGAGAAGAGTTGCAGGAAGACCAGTCTGAAGAGATGGTTATCAATCAAAATCTTTCTATGTGGCATGTGGAACAGGAATTCATTTTCCATTATTTCCTTACGGTAAACCGGATGAAAGAGGTTATGCAGGAATGCGGAGTGGCCATTCAGATTAATACCTATTTCCGGCTGTTAAGCCGTATTATTGAAAATATAACCATTCCTTTTAAAGGCGAACCTTTATCCGGATTACAGATTATGGGTATTCTGGAGACCCGTGCACTTGATTTTGACAGGTTAATCATCCTTTCTATGAATGAAGGAACATTCCCGGCTAAACGGGCTGCAAATTCTTTTATTCCTTATAATCTGCGTAAAGGGTTTGATTTACCTACCTATGAACATCAGGATAGTGTCTGGGCATATCACTTTTACCGTTTACTGCAACGAACTTCAAAAGCCAGTTTTATTTATGATACCCGCAGTACAGGATTGCTATCCGGTGAGATGAGCCGTTATCTCCATCAGTTGCATTATCATTATGAAGTGCCTTTACAGAACAGGCTGGTAATCTATAATGTCTCTTCTTCCAAAACGTCTGCTTTACAGATGAACAAGACAGATAAAATCAGGCAGGCATTAACTGCTTTTCAGGAAGGAGGCTCGCGGGCTTTGTCGGCCAGTGCGATTAATACCTATCTGGATTGTCCGTTGAAGTTCTATTTTATGGTACTGGAAGATGTCCATGAAGAGGAAGAAGTGAATGAAACTATAGAAAGTGACGTATTCGGAAGTATTCTGCATAAAGTGCTGGAAGATTTATATGCTCCTTTAAGAGGGCGTATGATTATGCCGGATGTGTTGAAGAATATCCGGAAGTCGGAAGATGTATTAACCGAAACGATTCAAAAAGCTTTTGCGGAAATATTCTTTAAAACAGAGAATGTACGCCCGCTCACCGGTCGTAACTTTTTGATTGGGGAGATGATTCGTAAGTATGTCAAAAAAGTGCTGGAACGCGATGGAAATGTAGGTCCGTTCCGGTATATAGAATCTGAAAAGCGGGTGAAAGATTTATTCACTTTATCTAATGGACAAACCATTCAGTTAAAAGGATTTATTGACCGGGTAGATGAAGTAGAAGGTACGATACGGATTATAGATTATAAGAGTGGTGAAGGGATTTCTGTATTTAAAGATATTCAAAGTCTTTTCAATAAAGAGGAAAAGGAACGTCCCAAAGCAGTGATGCAGGTATTTATGTATGCCTGGATTTATAACCGGCTGGCAGAAGGAAAAGGGAAAGCCATACAGCCGGGAATCTATTTTATGCGTAAAATCTTTAACGATAACTATGATCCGGATATCTACTACCGTTTAGACAGAATGAAAAAAGAACGGGTGGAGGTATTTGCCGATTTTGCACAGGATTTTGAGAAAGAAATGAGAAATTGCCTGGATGAAATTTTCAATCCGGATATCCCTTTTATACAGACTCCTATAGGAAAAGCCTGTGTATATTGTTCTTTTAAAGATATTTGTGGTGTAAAGTAAAAATTAAAATAAAAGTCCAAGAGAGAAACTCATCACATTAATCCGCTTGCCGATAGTAATGGTTGATAAAGCTGTTTCAGAGGTCGTAAGATTACGGAAATCAGACTCCATTCGGTTCAGGCCGAACTCATATTTAAAGTCAAAAAACAGCCGCCAGATACTCACGCAGACCCCCAAACAATATAAATATCAAAAGAATTGTTATCAATGGCAAACCGGTTTTGTGAATCGGGAAAACGGAAGTCATAGTCGGTTTTGTAACTGTATTTGAATTGTGGACCGGCCATAAGACTGAGTCCGTAAGGGCCTTCTTTTACTACTTTATATCCTATTAATACCGGAACTTCGATGGTTTCCAGCGTCATTTTCAGTGTATTATAATACTCTGTTATCAGTTGGGTAGACTGTTCAGGAAAAGCGAATCTGATTTCAGAAGTAGAGTGATGCCAGGATACACTGGGCTGAAGGAAAAAACGATTCATATTGATGCGGCAAAAGACAGAACCGGTATATCCTACGCTATAGTGGGTCTGGATATTATCTGCTTCAACTCCATCAATTTCAAGTACGTTAATGACAGGTAAGGATGACTTTAATCCAACAGTTGCACCGAAATTAAAGATTTTGTTATCTATCCGTATCATACGCTCCTGTGCCTGCATAGTAATACAAACTAAAAGCACCAGAGAGAACAGAATCACTTTTTTCATTTTACTTTTTCTTTTTTACAGACCAGCCAAATTTACCAATCATTTCCCCTAACCCATAATATTTACCATGGCTATAGGCTAATAGTCCGGCACGTTGCATATCAAAAGCACCGGTTACCGGATCCAGGTATTGATCGTCAGCTTGTACATTTACTACATCGGCAATAAACATATCATGGCTACCTAATGCCATTATTTCTTTAACACGGCATTCTATACACAGGGGAGCTTCCTCTATTGTGGGAACATTCACAACACTACTTTTACCGGGAGTTAAATTCATTTTTTCAAATTTGTAATAATCTTTTCCCGAATTGACTCCACACCAGTCTGTCTGGTAAGCCAGTTCCTCTGTAGTCAGATTAATCACAAACTCCATATTTTTGACTAAAATAGGATATGAATATCTTTCCGGACGAATTGAAATATAACACATCGGAGGATTAGTACAGATTGTACCTACCCAACTGGCTGTAATAATATTATATTCCGATGGTTCGCTTCCACAGGTTATCATCACTGCAGGCAGCGGATATATCATTGTCCCCGGTTTCCAGTCGACTTTCATTTTTTTAATTGAAGTTATCAGTCACTTTGTTCCTTAGAAGTTATCACTCCTTTCAGTCGTTAGAAGTTACCAGTCGTTTTGCTCCTTAGAAGTTAAGTAGCTCTGTTTTTTATTTAAAACTACTTGACTTCTTTGATTTCTAACTCCCAGAGGGAGTGCTGACTTCTAACGACTGAAAGGAGTGATAACTACTTTTATTTAATAACAATATCTTCTTTCGCAATTTTTCTTTCGCAATAACGGCAGCGGATGGTTTCATTTTCTTTGTTGATTACCTGGAAACGGGTATCCATTGGTTCGTTATTGGTAATACATTTAGGATTATTACATTTAACGATTCCGGTTATCTCATCCGGTAATGTAATTTGTTTTTTTTCAACTACCTCATAGTCACGAATCACATTCAGGATCACATTGGGTGCGATTAATGCAATCTTATTGATTTCGTTCTCTTCAAAAAACTTATCCGAAATCTTAATCATCCCTTTGCTCTGCATCTTTTTGCTTTGCAGGTTATTCCCGATAGTGATGGTATTTTCCAATTCCTCTAACTGAAGTAAAGAGGCTACTTTAAAAAGCTGGCTGGGAGGAATATGATCAATGGAGGTTCCGTTTTCCAGTGCGGCTACCTGTAATTCTTTTTTCTTTTCCGGTGACATACAGAAATCAAATTAAATGGTTAAGACCTAATACTTCGCAAATAATAGCTTCACGTGCAAACAAACCATTATGGGCCTGTTGGATATAATAGGCTTTCGGACTATCATCCACATCATAGGCTATCTCATTTACACGGGGTAGAGGATGAAGAATCCGGAGGTTATCCCGGCTGTTTTCCAGCATTTTCTTCCGGAGAATATATACGTTCTTTACTTTTTCATATTCTTCCAAATCAGTGAAGCGTTCCCTTTGTACACGGGTCATATAGAGAATATCGGACTGATTAATGATTTCTTCCGTGAAATCTTTATGTTCGGTATAAGGTATGCACAAACCATCACAAAAGTTTTTGTATTCTTCCGGTATTTTTAATTCTTCCGGTGCTACAAAATGAAAGGTTGGGCGGAAGTGTGACATTCCGACGATTAGCGAGTGGACTGTACGGCCATATTTCAGGTCGCCCACTAAAGTAATAGTCAGATTTTCCAGCGTGCCTTGTGTTTGCAGAATAGAATACATATCCAGTAAAGCCTGTGAAGGATGCTGGTTGGCTCCGTCACCGGCATTAACGATAGGTACATCTGTAATTTCAGAAGCATACCGGGCAGCACCTTCCAAATGATGACGCATAATAATCAGGTCGGCATAGTTGCTTACCATCAAAATAGTATCTTTCAATGTTTCACCTTTGGAAGAACTGGTCGTTGAGGCATCCTGAAAACCAATCACCCGGCCACCCAGGCGGTTAATGGCGGTTTCAAAACTCAGACGAGTCCGTGTGGAAGGTTCAAAGAAGAGAGTAGCAGCTACTTTTCCTTCCAGGATTTTCCGGTTTGGATTTTCTTCAAATTTCCTGGCATTCTCCAGTATACGAAGAATATCTTCCCTGGAGCATTGATCGATGGAGACTAAACTTTTGCTTTTCATATGTGTGTATATGCTTACTTATACTTGCTATATGCAAATATACATCAATATTTTTCCGCTTCTTCTATAATGTATACAAAAATATAGATTAAAAAAGCCGCTTTCCAATCAGGAAGCGGCTCTCTGTATCGTTATTTTAAATGCTCAACCAAACTGGTTGGTAAGTAAAATGTATCGTTTTTATCAACATATACGATAACGGAATTAAGCCGTATCTCTTCATTCCCTTTCTTTCCTTTTGTTATGATATTGGTGAAAGGAGAAATAGTCAGTTGATTTTTTTTGCCTTTTACAACTAATTGAGGAAAACCTTTTTCATCTTTAGGGCGTACAATTTCGTATTTATAGCCATCAAATACATCTGTGTGACGGGCAAAATTAGCAGCATTCAATTCTTCCAGTTTGCCTTGCATACCGAAAAGAGCACACAGGTATTCGTTCAGTTCAATATTAGTATTGAATCCTGTTAACGGGCCACCTTTTGGATGATAACTTGCCAGGAATACTTCTTCACCGGTATGACCACCGGTTGTAAATCCGAAACAGGTTTTAGAGGTAATCAGTTTCGCCATGAAAGAGGTTAAGGAACCACTGTAAAGAGAGGCTTCCACACCTTCACTGGACCGTTCTTCTTCAGGAATAGGACTGTTTTTGTATTCTTTACAGTTATAAAGAGCATTCAGTTCTTCCGGGGTTAGTTCGAATCCGGCATATTCAATAAATATGTTTTGTACTTCAGAGGCAGGCAGGCTGTTTACTTTACGGGCAAAACCATCGGCTGTCAGTTTGAATTTAGAAAACTGGTGGAATAACTGGTCTTTTGACAAACGGTCATATCCTTTACAGTGATTAACACCGAGACTAATTCCACTATTTCCGTGGTCAGGTACAATGACTACAGCTGTTTCACCATTTTGACGGGCAAATTCCAAAGCTGCTCCACAGGCACGGTCAAAAGCCAGGAAGTCAGTAGCCATACCCACCGGGTCATTGCCGTGAGCAGCCCAGTCTACTTTACTACCTTCTACCATCAGGAAGAAACCATTTTCATCTTTTGACAATTTTTCGATGGCTTTACGGGTCATCTCTTCTAAAGATGGTTGTTCATCCGGGTTACGGTCATTATCATAATCCATTTCACGGTTTCCGAACAGCGCCCACATCTTTTCGTTGGTATCAGTCCGCATCCCTTGTATGTCATTTTTATAAATACTGTAACCATTTCCTGTTAAATAACTTTCACAATCTTCAGAAAGGAGAGAAACACCTCCACCGATAATAACTTTCAGGTCATTATGCACCATTTGAGGAGCAATCCAATCATATTTACCCCGGTTGTAGCTATGAGCAGCACAATCGGCTGGAGTCGCGTGTGGAAATTCACAGGTAAAGACCAGGCCGGTTGCTTTATTATACAGTATTTTGGCTGCTTCCAGTACGGTAGTCAATGGTTGGTAGGCCCGTTCCGGATCCATCGGATAAATATCATTTGCCGGGTCGGCAACCGGATAAGTAGACGCATAGCCACTCAGACTGGGTACTCCAGTCATGAAGCAGGATGTAGTGGGAGCTGAGTCACCAATCGGTGCATTGGATGAATGCGTTAAAATGGTACCACTCAGATAAGGATCAATGTTCAACTTCGGTTGGTCCGGGTTCTGGTACCAATTCAACCAACGGGCAATAGAGACCGTTGCTAAAGAAGTTCCGTCCGGAATCATTAAAATAACGTTTTTTACCGGTTTAACTTCGTTTGGCTCAATACCTCTTACGGGTATAACAATGAGCGCCAGTAAAAGAAATAAAGTAATTGTTCTTTTCATGATACGTGTAATAAAATTATTAATTTATAATGGGTCACTTTTAATATAATATAGGATCAAGAAAGTTCGATAATGTCTTCTTTGAATAAGGTTAATTTTTCAATCCCGGTTTCCGTAACCAGATAACTGTTTTCAATACCGACAGCCCCGATTTCAGGAATAACAAATTTAGGCTCCAATGCAAAAACCATATTGGGTTGCAAGGTCTCTTTTGAACGGGGAGTTAATACCGGCAATTCATTAATTTGGATATCAATTCCGTGCCCTACGAATTTAGCCTGCTGTTTTGTCCCCATAAAATAAGAAGCGAGTCCTTCTTTTTGTGCCATCTCTGCAGCGATATTATATAAATCGGCGCAGGAGGTTCCCGGTTTAGCTATGGACTCAATTTCCTGTTGGATAGCCAATGCTGTCTGGTGTGCTTTATAAGCAAATCCGGATAATTTACCGACAGAGAATACCCGTGTCATATCCGTCAGGTAAGCCGTATAGTTTCCGGCCATATCTACCATAATAGCCGTACCGTCTTTTAGAACAGTGCCGTTTGCTTCCAGTGGACAGGATGAATCCATACCTTCTCCCCCTAATGCAAAATCAAAAGGAGAGGGGCATTCTGCATTTTCTCCGGCCAGAATACTTCCCATATAAATATCCATGTTCCCTCCCGAAGGCACGGAACAGGCCTATAGAACCATTTTTGCGCATGCGCTGCTCAATCTCATACTGAAATTCCAGGTCGGTCATACCCGGACGAAAGCAGGATGGAATCTCTGCATACGTTTCTGCGTGTTTTTTAGCTGATATACGGAATTGGGCAATTTCCCAGGGAGTCTTAATAGAACGAATAGAACGTAATAACGCGGTCGCATTCCCTGTTTCTTTGGGCTGGAATACGTGCTGGATACGGATATATTCATTATAAGTAAGTTCATCACCTTCCAACAAGAGTTTTCCTGGTATTTTCAACCCTTTTTCAGTGAATATATCTTTTATTTGTTCCGGTTTGCGGATATAAACTACCTGTTCTCCGCTTAACTCATTTGGTCTTTTTACGAAAAACCACGGAGAACCTTCTGCAGGTAAATAAAAATAACCGCTAAAAATTCGTCCGGTAGTATAATAGAGGTTTACATCTACGGAAAGAAGACAGCCGTCTGCTCCCAGTTGTTGCATGGCATGTTGAATCCGGTTCCATTTGAGTTCTAAGTCACCGGCCAATTCCTTTTGTATCATTGTTTTCAGAGTATTATTTATATGATTCCGGCTTCAAATTTACAAGATAATATTTTAAAAACCTTACCAGATTTGATAAAATACGTTCCTCCATCTTCTATATTTGTAGTTAAAATTACTATAATGAATAAAGAAGAATATTTCCCCTTAGTCAATGAAGTCGGTGACACAATCGGTAAAGCTACCCGTAGGGAATGCCATAGTGGTACCAAATGGTTACATCCTGTCGTACACCTCCATATTTTCAATGAAAGTGGGAATCTCTACCTGCAAAAACGGGCCGTCTGGAAGGATATTCAGCCGGGTAAATGGGATACAGCTGTAGGTGGGCATGTAG
>JAJBTP010000189.1:0-8527 GCA_020860805.1 Tannerellaceae bacterium
TGCTTTCCACCCTCACTATCCGGCTCCCAGATTCAGCCCCTATCCTTCTGGGACGACTTTCCCTCTTACAAAGAACAATCCGAAAAGGCTCTTCAGGCCCTTATCCGGGAATTCAAAATAATGAATGAAGCTGCCAGTATTTCCATTTCCATGGACTTTGAAAACGAGGAAATACCGGAAGGAACAATCGCTTTTCACCGCATCAAAGGAACCATTCTGGCAGAAGCCTATTACTGGTTTTCCACCAAACAGCTCGAACAGGATCTTCTCACCGCCGACTCCAATCCGGGTTTCTCCTGCCATTTTCTTTATATCAACTCCGGCGGCGGAGAAGCCTGGTATCTCGACCGGCTAAGCGAAACCCTGCATTCCCTGGAAAAGCCAGTTTACGTTCTATTCGAAAAAGCCGGTTGCTCCGCTGCCTATTACATCGGCTGCCATGGGAACATCATAAAAAGCCTTACACAAAACGACAGCATTGGCTGCATCGTAACCGTGGTCGGCTTTCTCAACTTCGACGGCTACTTCGAGCAACTCGGAATCAAACACATCGAAGAATACGCTCACCGGTCCACCCTGAAAAATAAAAAATACAACGACCTGAGAGACGGTTCTCCGGAGCAATACATCAAAGAAGAACTGGACCCGCTTTGTGAGCAATTCATCAACGAAGTAAAACTTTCCCGCCCTGTGTTACAAAACCTACCTGAAGACGACCCAGTATTCCAGGGAGAAACATTCAGTGCCACAAACGCCCAGGAAAAGGACCTCATTGACGGACTGGCCAGTTTCCCTGAAGCAATCCGGGAAGCCCACCAATTAGGACAGCAATGGCTGGAGCATAAAAACACCCAAAATCGTATTACTCAATATTTATAAACAATGAATGACTTCAAAGAAAAACTAAGTGCCATATTCAGTAAACTCGGATTTACGAATAAGGCCAAAGAAAAAAAAGCTATCCAAAGCAGAATGGGATAGTATTTTCGCCTCTTACAAAGAGGAGTATGGAACCGATCTGGAAACGGATATGCAAGATGCGGAAAGATACCGGGCCTCTGAACAATCCCGTAAAAAAATCATGAATCTTCTGAACGAAGACGGCGACGACGCAGAAGAGACTACCGATGTAGTTAGCCGGGTAGAAAACCTACTGCAGAAAAAAAGACCTAACCCAAAAAGTCAAAAAGATGTCCCGGGAAGCAACGGAGGACACTCCTGAAACAATCCAGCTAAGTGAAATCTCAATCAACGGTCCCGGAAATTCAAAAACCCACTTTCTGGGAATTCCGCATGATACTTTTTCAATGAAGCATCGTTGGAATCAGATCGCGACCAATCCGGCCTATGCAACACTTAATCCGGTGAATGAAGAAGAGCATGCAGCTCCTTTCCATAAAGCAGTAAAGCAATTTAGTGCTTCATTCACCAAACGCTACCAGTATCTTCGGGAAAACAGAAAACTTATTCCGGATCAGCTGGCTGCTGGTGAGTTTGGATTAGATACTTCACATCTTCCTGATGCCGGTTTGGGTGATCAATATATGGCTCGCCGTCAGGATGCTCTTATTGCCAGAATCTTGACTTTAAGATCTGTAACAGATTTTTTCCCTGTACGCTATCATGTTCAGGACCGTGAAATGATAACGAATGCTTACTTCGATGAAATCTCTCAGGCTTATCAAACAGGCGAAGTATGGAAAGGCGACATGAAGTTAGAGCCTGAATGGGGACATGTAGATGACGCAATGGTGAAAACCCTTTTCGGACCGATGAAAGAAATCGAACGTAAATACATCGGTTATCTTAATACGGACGGCTCTGACCCTGTTAAATGGTCTATGATTGAATTTGCATTATTGGGTCTTTATAAAAATATACTCAATGAACAAAACAAGCGTAGAATGCTGGGTATTTATGTAAAGCCTGAAAAAAAGAAACCTGGTAGTTACCTGAATGCTTCTACAGGTATTATCTACACATTAATTCGCTATCACCACGAAAACCGATTTCTGCTTCATGATGATTTAACATACCGGGAGTATGATAAAACAGATATATTGGACTCCGTTCAGGAATTTGTGGAAGACATCCAAACCACTTTAACCGAAGATCAGGACCTATCAGGTAAAATTCTTTATCTGAATTACAATCATCAGCCCTGGTGGAAAAAGAATATCCGGAGAGCGTATGGTCAGGAAACAGACTTTAAGGGTCCTGATAGTTATCTCAATAAAGTTCCGGATACCGATGTCTCCATTAAATGGCTACCTAATTTGGGACAACTAAATTAATGTTGATGCAGGATTATGGTAATCTCCAGTTCCTTGAAAATCTTCCTGGTGAAATGTTCGCATTAAAAATGAAAGAAGACATGGAAGAAGTAAAAGGGTGGTCTACCTGGAAAGAGGGAGCCAGTGCCAGCTTCATAGGGCCTAAGTTTAAAAATAAGGAACTCCTGAAAGAGAACGAATATGTTCTTCAGCAAATCTATATGAATAAATTCTCCCAGAATCTTCAACCGGATGCCACAAAAATCAAAGCAGACCCGAAAAAAAGTTTCTGGTATGTTACTGCAAAGAATACCCAGGCTACTGTTATTACAGACATAGAAAAAGCGAAAAAAGGAACTGCTTATATCATTGAATGTGGCTCAACCGAAAATGCTTCAGAAATATCTAAATCCGGAAGATTTGATACCATTACCGCCGACTGGAAACCTACCCAGGTAGAAGACTATATCATGGTAGTATTAAACTCTGCAGGTAAATTCCTTGAATTGGAAAGATGTGTAGGTGGTACCCGTGAGATTAATACGGAACTCCAACCCAATGTCCCCGGCGCACGCTGATGCTCTCTTCATACTGATTATCAACGAAGGTACACTTCCGGGTATACCTTTATTTAAAAACCATTCAAACAAATAATTATTATGCAATCAAAATTTCAAGTACAACATAAATTCTTCCTCTGTTTCATGCTCCTATTGGGAGTAGTCTTTGCTGTTGTAGCAATCCTGGATCCGGAATCATCCGTGTTTTGTGTCTCCGGGCTGGGAGGTACCACCTTTGCAAACATGATGCTTATTGGTAACATCGAAGATGTATCCGACAAACACACTTTTGGTAGTAACATCACCTATCAGGTATATCCCATTGCTATCAGCCAGTTGGATAAAGACCGGAAATTTCCTAAACCTAACACAAACCGGGAGGTAGCAACCTTACCTATGGCTGATGGGCAATACATGAAATATTTCGTTGCACATGATTTTCCAACATTTATAGTTACAGCAGAAAAAGGAGACATCTCTTCCTCCGGAACCAATACTTTCAGTATGGCTATGGGTGGAGCCCGGCCCCAACTCTTTACTTTCCTGGAAGAACATATTGGAGATAAATTCATTCTTATATTCAAAGAAATCGAATCAGATGAAAAAAATATTCTCGGTTCTGATGAACGTCCTGTCATTCTGAAATCTTATGAAGTCAAAAATGATAAAGATAATCGCTCTGCTACTCTTACATTTGAGCGAAACTCTGTTAATCTCTACAATATTTATACAGGAGCTATTATCACCCAACCGGCCACAAATCATACTGCAGACAGCGATGAACTAACTATCATCCTGGTCAGGATCTTTACTCTGTTCCGGAAGGTACTGCCGGTTATATTATAGACAAAGTAAAAGGTATAACAGCTCTGATAAAGGAAGAACTATCACACTCAAAGGAGCCGGAAGTACTAATCCCGGCCAGGTAAAAGAGAACAGCGTATTCATTTTGGAAGACGGTGCCACCTGGACCGCTAAATCCGGAAGTACTATCTCCTTCAAAATTCTTGACTCTTCCACACTTGTCGAAATAGCCGGCAGCAGGGTACAAACCGCATAATAAATACGAATCATGACAACAGGTACAGAACTTTCATTCAAAGAAAAAAAGAGAATCATTCTCGAATTAAATAATGAAGCCTATGCAGAAGCAGATCTGGAGCTACTTCATAAGCTCACACCAAGGTATGCATTCATGCATAAAGTAGAAAAGAATCCGGTAAAACACCACAAAGAAATCATTACCGAATTAGTAGAAAAAACAGACCGGGACACAATCCGGCTAAACAGACGTGCCTATGACGACAAAAAAATGCACCAACAGATCCCAGCCCGGATCCTGAAGGAACACCACCAAACACATCCGGAACAAATCCATCCAATGGATCTACTGGAGGCGATGATTCTAATAAAACATCAACCTCCGGCAACTCCGGCGATGAAAACTCAGGAGAGGCTGATTCCTCGTTAGAGAATAAAACAGAAGGTCAGGAACAACAGGATACAAACAGCGATTCAACCGGAGAAGCTAAAAAAAATCCTGACTAAAGAGGAAGAGTATCCTAACATCCAATGGGAGAACCTACAGGATGCCAACGTACAACTGGCAACACTTGTTTACAACGACCGGATATACACCCACCGGAAAATGAAGGAACTGGACGAAGAACTGGAACAGAACCCCACCCTTAAAAAGGCAAAAGAACTGGCAGAACTTCGCATCCAGAACCTTCAATCGTTTAGCGAGCTTCAATCCTTCAACGATACCGGAAAGTGGAAATATGAACACCCCTTGCTGGCCGGCCATTCCGAACGCTCCCAACTGGAAGAGTTATGCCGCAAAGATCCTGCTGAATTCCTGAAACAATCCACCAATTGCAGTAAAAACATTCAGCGATACCAAAGCTATCTCAAAAATCCTGACCGGAAAGATAAGAGAGCAGCAGATAGAAAGAATCTGGAAAAACATCGTCAGAGGGAAAAACTATTCAAGTCAATCTTAGAGTCCGAACAGCCATGAACAAAATCACAGTCTATAACCTAAGCAATCTTCCAACAGCACCGCTTGAAGCATTCCACGAACTACAGGAAGATTTCAAAATACAAGACCGGGATAAACTTTCCAAACTGCAGATGATCATTATCACCCGTGGTTTTAAATATGCATTTGTCACCTGGCAGGATACGGAAGATAAGAAACTCTACATCATTGACGCTCATCAACGCCGGTCTGCTCTATTCGAATTAAAAAAAGCCGGCTTTGAAATTCCGGAAATCCCTTATCAACTCATCCATGCGGAAACAAAAAAAGAAGCTGTAGAAGAAATCGCAGCATTCAATTCAGAGTTCGGAAAAAAGAATCCCAATACCCTCCTGTTTGAAAAGTATGAGATCGATACCAATACACTGGGACGATTCGAGTTAGGGTACGAAGCAAAAGGAATCGAACTTACCCCGGTAGAATTTAACCCGATATTCGAAAACACTGCAGACACCGTCCGGGAAGACGAACAAACCATTCAGGTTCCGGACGAAACCGGCAGCTACTACACACAGCCTGGTGACGTTTGGCTACTCGGTAAAAACCGGTTAATGCGTGGAGATTGCCGGAGCAACGATGATGTCAGATTACTTATGAACGGCAAACTGGCACATGCTTCAGTAACAGATCCACCGTACAACGTAGACTACGAAGGTGCCACCAAAGAGGAACTCAAAATCGACAACGACAGTATGGAGAGAGACCTGTTCGGAACATTCCTTCGTCAGGTCTTTAAAGTTATGTTTGATTGTCTACATCCCGGCTCTTCCAATTACATCTTCCATGCCGATAGCGAAGGAGAGAACTTCCGGAAGGCATACCGGGAAGCCGGCTTCAAATTGGCCCAATGCCTTATCTGGGTAAAAAACCAACTCGTTATGGGCTGGCAGGATTACCAATGGCAACACGAACCGATCTTATATGGGTGGAAACCCGGAGCTGCACACCGTTGGTATTCCGACCGCAAACAAACCACCCTATTGCACTACGATAAGCCGCAACGCAATGCCATACATCCCACGATGAAACCCATTGCACTTATGGCCTATCCTATACAAAACTCAACCGAGCCCGGACAAATAGTCATTGACTTCTTTTCCGGATCCGGCTCCACACTCATGGCTTGCCAGCAAATTGACCGGATATGCCATGCCATGGAGATAGACCCACGGTATGTACAGGCCACCGTTGAGCGGTTCCGCAGCATGTTCTCCAAACAACCTACCCGCCTGATTCGGAACGGAAAAGAATATACTGTTGAAGAAACCCTTCAAATAATAGCAAATGAGTGAGCCCGGTCAAGACATACTTTTTATCTCCGAGGATTACATTCCCCAGGTGCGCTCCTTTGGGTGCACTGGGGTACACTCCGGAGAGGATCCTGAAACTACTCAATCTGACCAAGCTGGAGAAGCTCGCATTGTTATGCCGCATCACCACCCCGGCAGATTCCTATCACGAAGCTTATGAGCAGGGAAAAGCAATCGGACAGTACAACGTGGATGCCGAATTAATGAAACAGGCAGAAAAAGGAGACATTGATGCAATTAAAACTCTTTCGCAACGACAACAGGAGAGAATCGAGCAGGACCAACGTAAAGAACTATTCGGAATTTAAGAATGAAATACCTGGATACATTAGACAAACTTCACCCGGACTTAATCAGCTCCTTCCTGACTACCGGAGAGTGCGACGGCATACCGGAAGAAGTTAAACTTTTCCTCAAACAACTCCAATGGGCCAGTGAAGTATATGAATACGAACGTGACATTTCCAGAGCTGCCAAAAAACTACAGACCCGTATCCAGGCCCAGCAAAAAATAACAGTAGATGTCCGCACCTGTAAAGCCCGCATTTATGCAGCCATCAACTACTTCTCCATCGACAACAACGTCAGCACAAAAGTATGGGAAGAAGACTTTGCCAATAAATTCGAGGACCTGGCTAAAATCGCAGCCGTCCGTGGTGATTACCGGACCATGGAACGCTGCTACGACAAAGCCCGTGATTGTCGTATCCGGGCCAGCGAAGTAGACCAGGCAGACCGCCAGTGGGCACCGGTTTTTATTATCTCTCCGGATATTACTCCGGAAGACCTGGGCTACAAAAAACGGAGCCTGAAAGAAATCGCCCGTAAAAACGCTGAAGGCTACTACATAAAGCTAATAGAAAGCCTACCTGTAGAACCGGAAGAAAAAAACAGGCTATTATCCGATGCCGGTATAGAAGAAGCAGAATTCACAATCTTACCCGGAGAAGAATGAAACCAGTACCGACACCCATAGAAAACAATGAAACAACCTGGGAAGAATACTACATGAACTCCATGCAGATACTTCTCAACGTCATCGACCCCAACGTACTCATTGCCGAGATAGCACGTGCCGGCGGGAAAACAGAAGGAATCATGACACCCCGGATTATTAAAGTAGCCGATGCCATGCCTGGCGAATTAGGATTCCTGGTACATAAAACGTACATCGCCCTGATGACAAACGTCTGGCCAAACATCGCCGCTTCATTTGCCCAGCCCATTCAGAACGGTCGCCGGTCCATGTTAGAATACGGCATAGACTTCATTGTTGGAGAATCCAAAATCCCCGGCCACTTCAAACGTCCCCGGTACTCGATCAGCTATCCCAAACACAGCATACTCTTCCGGGACGGCTTTCACCTGCAGCTGGTCAGTTCCGACCAGCCGGAGTCCGTTGCAGGTCGCTCAGGTGTACATGCCTTCATCGAAGAAATGAAGCACAACAAAGGTGAAAAATTAAAATCCCGTCTGTTCCCTTCCCTGCGTGGCTCTTCCGCTAAAATAAGAGAATGCCGTTACTATCAGGGCATCACCGGAGTCTCCGATACCGCACGGGTAGACCTCGGAGAAGACAACTGGTTTGAAGAATACGAAAAATTTATCAACAAAGACCTGATAGAAGAAATAATTACAGTCAGCCTACACGTCAATGCCGCCCTATATGAAACCTACAAAATAGAGCAGCTCTTCCGTCAGGAGAAAAACCCCGTGGCCATTGAAAAATTACGCCTGGCCCAGGAGAAACCCAAACGCCAACTACAGCTCTGGATGCCCCGGCTAAACGACATGAGCCGGAACGCTACCTTCTACATGCGTGCCAGCTCCTTTGTAAACAAAGACATCTTAGGGCCTAAATTCTTCAAGACCCAGCTGGAGAGTCTTGATATAGAAGAATTCCTGACAGCCATTTGTGCTATCCGCAAAAAGCAGTAGTAAACCGGTTCTTTGCTTACTACAACCCCAAAGTACACCAATTCAAAGACGGATACCGGTACAGCACAATCCTATCACTCGACCTGAAAGACCATTTTAGTCTAACTGCCAAATACCTGAAATATTACAACCCACACGAAGAACTCATCATCGGATACGACCCCGGCCACTTCTCCAGCATGGTAGTCAGCCAGGAATCCAAAGGAGGAACTATCAACCGCACCATTAAAGAATTCTTCTGTTACTATCCCCAGGAGCAACCGGAACTGGCTAAAGCCTTTCACGACTTCTTCGGAGACGATTCCGTAAACAAACACATCCGCCTGTTCCACGACCGGGCCGCCAACAAAACCCGTGAAGAATTCGAACAGGTCACTACCGATGCCAGTCTATTAAAAAATCACG
>JAJBTP010000189.1:8537-13263 GCA_020860805.1 Tannerellaceae bacterium
ACTGGAATCCTACGGCTTCATTGTAGAACTCCAGAACGAAGGCCAGGATACAATCTACCACTGGCAGCAATTCAAACTATTACAATTCATATTCGGAGGAAAATCAAACTCAATCCCTGAATGCCTGATAGATGAAAACGAATGCCCAGACCTCTGCAGCTCCATCATGTTATCACCCCGGAAAAACACCAATGGCCGCATTGAACTGGATAAAACCAGCGAGAAGAAAGTAGCACTAAAATACCAGGCCGGCCTCACAACACAACTACCGTCTGCTTACATCTATATGTTATACGGCCTTTATGCGGACCGTTTACCGTCAGAATGTTCTAACTTACCGGATAATTTACCCGATAACATTACACTTTCGTAATCTCTGAAACTGTAATAAGCTGCGAGAATAACACAATAATAAACCTTTTTGACATCGGTTTAATATCTATATCATTGATATTAAACTATATCAGTTCACCCGGGAAAAACTAAAAAACTTCACAGGCCAAAAATCAGCCCGCAACGCTGGGAGAAGCTTTTGAGTTGCAAAAAATCACACGGGCCGGAAATATGACAGGAGGGTGCTGCAACCGTCCTTTAAATCACACATCGTACATACTAATTTCGTTGCATGGAAACAATATCCGGAATTCGTGCAATGCAGTGGGCCAGGGAGATATCCAAACTCCCGGACGGAACATTCACACTCGTATACTTCCCTTACTCCAGGCAGCGAGGCGAAGCATCCGCCAGGCCAGTCATCAAGCAGGGATGCAAGTTCCGGACACAACTTCCACAAGACCGGTTCAGCATCGACAGTGACAACTTCTTTCTTTTCACCGACGACCAGGGAGATCCCCGGATGTGCTACAGGATCCTGATCCGGTTTATGGGTTTTCCCAACGACAATTACAAACTTCATAAAGTAGATTGGCTATGAGCGACATGCAAATGCTGGGTAATATGGGTTGTTACCTGGACGATAATAACATCATCTCTTTTCAAATCGGAACCAACCCGGCCTCCTTCTCCATGGACCCCGGCTTTGAATCCCCGGCACTCGAAACATTTGGTACTATCCAGTGGATGAACGTACAGGGATACAAGGTCGCCGCCCGTGGTCCCGGCAACCGGCAATGCATCGAAATTGAACGGGATATTAAAAACAACCGGCTGCTTCCTGAACTCATCGCCAAGCAATGCAGAATGCTATACGGCACCGGACTCACTGTTTACCGTACCGTGATAGAGAATAACGAGAAACGCCGGGAATGGGAGAAACATCCGGTCATTGAATCCTGGTTAAATAGTTGACAGGACAATGGTATGGAGATGTCTCACACCGACTTTGCAACAGCACTCATAAACAACCACTATACATTCCGGGACTATTTCATCAAACACCGGATGACAAGAGGGAAAGCCATAGGAGGATATCCCATTGCCGGCTTAGAACTCCTCGAAATCAATGAGTGCCTGCTGGCCACCAGCAAACAGGCCCGGGCCACCGAAGGCGTCCCCTACAAATACTTCCGTACAATCGTTGTCGGCAACTGGCAATACGGAGCAGCCCAGTTCCGGGTCTATCCGAAATTTGACATCCGCGACGTAAAAGACTACCGCTTTGCTGCCATATCGCACCACCGGGAATATTCTCCTGGAGAATTCTATGGCCTGAATAAAACGTACCAGGGTACAAAGGCTTTCATCCGGGGCTCCAACAAAACCCCTCAATACATCAACTCCTTCCTGGAAAACTCCCTGGCCGCCAAAGTTCACATCATCATACCCAACGCCTGGATAGAATCCAAACGCAAACAAATCAAAGCCATTTGCGATGAGAACAAAACCCGTGAGAAAAACGGAGAAAAAGCCCTTCTGTACAACGGCATTCAGGTAGGTACAACTTACAAAGAATCGTCCGTGATAGAATACGTACAGGTAGAACTCCGGAAACTATCCAAATACCTGAGCGGTGCCGGTAACCAGGGAAAAGCATACTCCTCAATCAGTTTCCGCAGTGGAAACAACGAAGAAGAACGGTGGAAAATCGAAACGCTCGACCTGAAATACAAAGAGTATATCTCTTCCCTGATTGACTACGACAAACGGGCCGATGAAGTCCTAATCGCAGCCGTGGGCCTGGATGCTTCCATTTCCGGCATATCCAAAGACGGAGTCATCTCCAAATCCGGTTCCGATGCCTATTACAACTACATCATACACCTGTTATCCCTCACTCCGGATGACGAAAAATGCAGCGAACCATTCAACCTTGCCCTGAAGGTAAACTTCCCGGAGCTATACAAGCAGGGATACCGGCTCGGCTACTACCGGCAGATTCCCACCCGGCAGGAACAGGTATCACCCAAAAACAGAATTCAAAACAAACAATCCTAATGGAACTCGTACTCAAAGATCTATTCGAAACAGCGAAAGACTTCCAGGAATGCATTCCTGGAGTCGATTCCAACATAACGTTCTCACTCCTGAATGCTTCCGCCTCTTCCGCCCGGAAGGACATCATCAACATCCTGACAGCTCCTATTTACCAAAAACTCAGAAAGGCAAACGGAGAACCCAGGGAACTCCTGCAAATGGCACTGGGTAACAACACCATGGCCAAAGAGAACCCGCACGATGTATTACGCCGGCGGAAAGCAAACGTAGATATCTACCGGCACGAACTCGAAGCCATGCAACGCTCCTACATCGACAACTATTATAATGCCATGGACTCCCTGATCTGTTACCTGGATAGCCGGGACAAAGAATGGAAAAGAACTCCGTATTATAAACTACGGGACCGGTTACAAATCACCAGCACCGAAGAGTTCAACCTCCTGTATCCCATAGACAACTCATACCTGTTCTTCTTCCGGACCATACCCGTGCAATGCGAAATCCTGGACGAAACCATATCCGACTATTTCCCCCGGATACAAAACAGACCCGAATACAAAGACCGGCTTAAACGTGCCCTGGCACAACTCATCATAGCTTACGCTTTGCAGCGATTCGACCTGCAGGAGCTGCCGGCCACCATCCGGAACCATTACAAAGACAGCTCCCTGCAGCGGCACTCGGCCAACGAACAAACAATACTCCATTCATTGGCCGGACAGCTATTAAATACAGCTCACCAGACCTTACAAAACATTGATCTGGCCATTCAGGAACCTAAGTCTGGCAACATTGAAACGGAAACATCCTTCAACCGTCCGGACGATAAAATATACCTACTCGGATGAAAAGCATACAGTTTCAGGCAGGCACCCAAAAATACGAAATTCCAAACTGCTGGGAAGCTCTCACCCGCAAACAGTATGAACAGTTACTGGCCGACGTCGCACGCATGGCGACCGGAGAAATTTCCCCAGCTATGGTGAAAGCAAACTACATCTGTAACATCATGGAGTGGGATATCCGGAAAATAGATGATGACGGACTGGCCAACCTCTCCTGGCTGGCAGAACAGGTCACCTTCCTGTTCAACATCGTTTATCCGGACAATAACAAAGCACTGGAAGAACTGGACCCGGCCAGCAGGAAACTCTTCCAAAAAACACCTCCGGAAAAAGTAACCGGCAATCCCATGGCCCGGTACCTGGCCCGGTTAGACTACCAATACGTACCGGATGCCTGTTTTTGTGCCCAGCTGCTCCCCGAAGTACGAATCAAAAAGGAAATCTACACCGGATACCGCATCAGCACAGCGTTCGACACCCTAACCTGTAGCCTGACCGCCCTGCAATTCATCGAAGCCCGTGAGCTGATCAACGCCGGACCGGACAAACTTCCGCTCCTGGCCGCTATCCTGTATCATCCCGGAACCTACAACTCCACTTCCGCACACCAGCTGGCCGGGAAATTCCGGAAACTACCGGAAACAACCCTGTTCGGGATAACCTTCAACTTCCAGGCATTTGTAAACTACCTGTTCACCCGCACAGAATACAGCCTGCTCACTGCAGCTAAAATACAAACAGCCTCCGGCATCACCACCGGAGCGTTGGAATCGCTCTACAACCTATCCAGTGATGGCCTTGGCGACATTACCACCGTAGAGCAAATGAACCTCCTGCAATATCTCATCCTGCTCCGTAAAAAACTAATCGAATCCGTCCGGTCACTTGCCGGATCCGAAATGGAGCACACCGAAATATCCGAGAAAACCGGACTACCACTCAACATCATCAAATCCATACTCGCATGATAATCGACATTTTCAAATATTACGCAGGCTTTCCAAAGCAAGACGGAGTAACCTCCCTCTTCGTAGCCGGACGAAGCGAAAACAACACCTACAAGCAACTCCTACAGGCACTCCAGGAAAGTGCAACCCACAGCCGGATCCCGGAAATAGACCACTATGTGTTTGGTGGCTCCTACGAAGCAGTCAAAACCTACATTGACACCCTCTCCGGCATCTACCTCTTTGTCGAATTCGGAGAATTCAGCTCCACCCGGCAACGAGGCAGCATACACGACACCTTCCGGATAGCCGTTACCATTGCCGGTAAAAAAACGACCAGACCGACCTGGTTGAACTGGCATTGCTTTCCGATCAGACACTCCGGCTCATACACCAGCTCCGGGTACTCCAGTTTACAGACCAGGCAAAACATCCCTGGCTAAAAGAAATCTCCGACCAGCATGCTATCCACCCCTTTGAATTTAAAGACTTCGATTCTCCCGGCTGGCCCCTCTGCTTCAGCCGGGAAGGCGCCGA
>JAJBTP010000222.1 GCA_020860805.1 Tannerellaceae bacterium
GTCACATAAATGTTTACGAAAAAAGAACCTTTTTAGCTACCTGAACGGTTATCTTTATCAGGTAGAATAATTAGTTTTGTACAAAAAGAAACACCGTGTCAAAGAAGTATAGAATGATAATCAGCGGAGGCGGTACAGGAGGACATATCTTCCCGGCGATATCTATCGCAAACGCATTCCGCCAACGTTTTCCGGATGCGGAAATTTTATTTGTCGGAGCAGAAGACCGGATGGAAATGGAGAAAGTCCCTGCTGCCGGCTATTCAATTGTAGGACTTCCGGTTAGCGGCTTTGACAGAAGTAATATTTTAAAAAACTTTAAAGTAATAGGACGGTTAATTAAAAGTCTCCGGCTGGCAGGGAAAACAATCCGGGATTTTCAACCGGATATTGCTGTCGGTGTAGGTGGATATGCCAGTGGTCCCACTTTATGGATGGCTGCCCGGCAAAGTGTTCCCACACTGTTACAGGAACAAAACTCATTTGCCGGTGTAACCAACAAATTACTGGCTAAAAAAGCACGGAAAATATGTGTCGCCTATGAAGGCATGGAAAGATTCTTCCCGGCAGAAAAAATTGTTTTAACCGGAAACCCGGTACGGGGTGACCTGACAGCCGGTGAAAATAAACGGGAAGAGGCTTTGCGATATTTCGGACTCAGACCGGATAAAAAAACAGTTTTAGTAGTCGGGGGGAGCCTGGGAGCACGAACCATCAACCAAAGCATTGAAAAAGGATTAAAAGAGATTGTTGCCTCCGGAGTACAGTTTATCTGGCAGACCGGACGTTATTACCAGGAAGATGCCCGGAAAGCGCTGGCTGAATTTCCGGATGCCCCGGTATGGTGCTCCGATTTCATTACCCGGATGGATTATGCATATGCTGCAGCCGATCTGGTTATTTCCCGTGCCGGAGCCAGTTCTATTTCCGAATTATGCATTCTGGGTAAAGCTGTGATACTGGTACCCTCGCCGAATGTTTCAGAAGACCACCAAACACAAAATGCGTTGGCCCTGGTAAGAAAAGAAGCAGCTATTCTGGTTACTGATAAAGAGGCCGTACAGGAATTAGTTCCAAAAGCTTTGGAGATTGTTAAAGATGATATCCACCTAAAACAACTTACCGAAAATATCAGTACCTTAGCCCAGCGTAACAGCGCAGAACGTATTGTAGATGAGATTTGCAGGATTATAGAATAGAATATGGAACCAGAGAAGATAAAAGCAGTTTATTTTGTAGGAGCCGGTGGTATTGGGATGAGTGCCTTAATCCGTTACTATCTTTCCAAAGGGAAAAAGGTAGGAGGATATGATAAAACACCTTCTGCACTAACAGAGCAATTGATAGAAGAAGGAGCCGAAATCCATTATGAGGATGATGCAAAATTGATACCTGCTGTTTATCTTGACCCTGCTACCACATTAATTGTGTACACACCTGCTGTTCCGGATAGTCATACGGAATTAAATTATTTTCGTTCCAACGGATTTACCATCCTCAAAAGAGCCCAGGTACTGGGTGAAATTACCCATGAATCCAAAGGTCTCTGTATTGCAGGAACCCATGGTAAAACCACTACTTCATCCATGATAGCCCATCTGCTGAAACAATCCCATGTAGATTGTAATGCTTTTCTGGGTGGTATTTTAAAGAATTACGATAGTAATCTTCTACTCTCTTCCACCTCTGACCTGACTGTTATCGAAGCCGATGAATATGACAGGTCTTTCCACTGGTTATATCCTTACATGGCTGTTATTACTTCGGCAGACCCGGATCACCTGGATATCTATGGCACACCGGAAGCTTACAGGGAATCCTTTGAGAAATTTACTTCTTTAACCCGTCCTGACGGTTGTCTCATCATGCGAAAAGGAATAGATATTACCCCCTGTTTACAGGCAGGTACCCAACTCTACACCTACTCGGCAACTGAAGGAGGAGATTTTCATGCAGACAATATACGGATAGCCAACGGAGAAATCTTATTTGATTTCATAGGACCGGATATAACTATCCGGGATATTCCGTTAGGAGTACCGGTCAAAGTAAATATCGAAAATGGTATTGCAGCCATGGCTACCGGCCACCTGAACGGAATGACACCCGAAGAACTAAAAAGAGGAATGGCCACTTTTGCCGGACCTAAACGACGTTTCGATTTTTATCTGAAAAGAGAAGACATCGTTCTGATTGATGATTATGCACACCATCCGGCAGAACTACGGGAAAGTATCCTTTCCGTGAAAGAACTTTATACCGGGAAAAAAGTAACCGGGATATTCCAGCCTCATCTGTATTCACGGACCCGGGACTTTGCACCAGAGTTTGCAGAAAGTCTATCGCTGCTGGACGAAATCATCCTGCTGGATATTTATCCGGCACGTGAAGAACCTATTCCGGGCGTAACCTCGCAACTTATTTTTGATCAGATAACGATACCCAATAAAACCCTCTGCCCCAAAGAAGAACTATTACCACTACTACGTAAAGGTTCTTATGGAGTAGTATTAATGGCCGGAGCAGGCGATATAGACCGGCTTGTAGAACCTGTTAAACAATTGTTAGAAAAGTGACACTACGCATCATCTCTGTTATTATAGCAGTCATTCTGTGCTGTTATCTGGTTTTTGTCTCCTTTTTTTTCCGGAAGGCAGACCAGGAACACATCTGCGACAACCTGATTGTTTTAGTAAAAGATAGTCTGGATAAACATTTCGTAACGCAGCAGGATTTGATTTCAATACTCCGGAAAGCAGAATTAAATCCTATAGGAAAACCTTTGTCAGCTATCCGGACAGACCAGGTTGAAGAAGAATTGTTAAGAAATGAGATGATAGCACAGGTAGAAGCTTACAAAACCCCGGCTGGTTCCATCAAGCTGGAAGTAAAACAAAAAGCCCCTCTCCTACGGATAATTACCGCACAAGGTAGTAATTACTATGTTGATAACATGGGAAGCACCATGCCTATCAGTCGCAAATATGCGGCCCATGTACCTGTAGCGACCGGTTATATTACAAAAGAAATGGCAACCGGCGAACTGTATCAGTTTGCTCTCTTTTTAAAGAAAAATGATTTCTGGCAGTCCCAGATAGAACAGATATATGTACAACCAACCGGCGAAATCACATTGATACCCAAAGTGGGTGACCACCGGATATTATTAGGGACATTTGAAAACTACCAGGAAAAACTGGATAATCTTCAGGTATTTTATGAACAAGCAATTCCTAAAGTAGGTTGGGATAAGTACAGTACAATCAACCTGAAATTTAAAGACCAGATTGTTTGTACTAAAAAATAATTCTGGTCCTTATTTCCGGCGTTGTTTTTCCCACTCTTCCGCAATTTCTTCTAACTGGCTATACTAACTTTCTCCGAACTTCCGGATTAAAGGAGTTTTCAGAAAACGGTATACCGGAACATTTTCTTTTTTGCCCAACAGGACAGCAGCTTTACAAACAGCAGCCCAACGGTCATAGTTAACAGCTCTATACGTAGGATACTTCGCGATTCTTACCGGGTATAAATGACAGGATACCGGTTTACAATAATCTGTCTTACCGGCTCTATAGGCCTTCTCTATAGCACAGTGACAAGTCCCGTCTGTATCATAACAGGTAAATACACAGTTTTTACCATCTACAATAGAAGTAACCAAATCCCCATCACTATCGATATAGGATACCCCCTGAAGTTTAATTACGACCTGTGCCTCCGGAGACAAATCGTCCCAGATAACAGGAAGAACCTTCTCCAGCTCATCCACTTCCTCTTCTTCCAAAGGAGCGCCCGAGTCCCCTTCTATACAACATTCACCTTTACACTGTCCAAGGTCACAAACAAATCGCTCCTCCAACAGGTCCAGGCTTACTAACGTATCATCTATTTGGATCATAATTTTGTAAAAAGGAGTCAAAGAAGTTATCGTTCACTCTGCTCACTAAGGAGCGTAGCGAGCGATAACTTCTAAGTCCTTTCAGGGCTGATAACTCCTTTGACTTCTATAAAGTATTATTTTATCAACGATTTCCCTGTCATTTCCTCCGGTTGTTCCATACCCAGAATAGCCAGGATAGAAGGAGCAACGTCTGCCAGGATACCATTTTCCACTTTTGCTTCTTTGTTTTCTGTTACATATACAAAAGGTACAGGATTCAAAGAGTGAGCAGTATTAGGAGATCCATCTTCATTCATTGCATTATCTGCATTTCCGTGGTCAGCAATGATAATCGTTTCATATCCATTTGCTTTAGCAGCTTCTACTGTATCACGCAGACACGCATCTACCGCTACTACAGCTTTCTCAATTGCTTCATATATACCGGTATGTCCTACCATATCCCCATTTGCATAATTACAAACAATGAAATCATATTTGTTTTCATTGATAGCAGCCACCAGTTTCTCACTTACTTCATAAGCACTCATCTCCGGTTTCAGGTCATAAGTAGCTACTTTCGGAGAAGGCACCAGAATACGCTCTTCTCCATCAAACGGAGTTTCACGTCCTCCATTAAAGAAGAATGTCACGTGTGCATATTTTTCTGTCTCTGCAATATGAAGCTGTTCTTTTCCGGATGCAGCCAGATACTCACCTAAAGTATTGTTAACATTATCTTTGTCAAAAAGAATATGTACCCCTTTGAAGCTTGCATCATAAGGAGTCATACAATAGAACTGTAAGCCTGGAATAGTAGTCATACCTGCTTCCGGCATATCCTGTTGAGTCAATACAACAGTCAGTTCTTTCGCACGGTCATTCCGGTAGTTAAAGAAGATAACCACATCTCCTTCTTCAATTACAGCAACCGGTTTACCGTTTTCTACATGTACAATCGGTTTAATAAATTCGTCCGTTACCCCTTCAGCATAGGATTCCTCCACAGCCTTCACCATGCACTCTGCCGGTTTACCTGTACCTTTTGCCAACAGGTCATACGCTTCTTTTACACGCTCCCAACGTTTGTCACGATCCATCGCATAGTAACGACCGATGATAGAAGCGATTTTTCCACCTGATGTCTGTAAATGCTGTTCGAGTTGTTCTATAAATCCTTTACCGCTTTTAGGGTCCGTATCCCGGCCATCCATAAAGCAGTGTACATACGACTTGGAAATCCCATATTCTTTCGCAATATCCGTCAGTTTCATAAGGTGTTCCAGTGAACTGTGTACACCACCGTCTGACACCAATCCCAGGAAATGGATTTGTTTATTATTTTCTTTAGCGTAACTATAAGCACTTTTAATCTGGGGATTATCCAGAATAGAGTTATCACGGCAGGCAATATTAATTTTTACCAAATCCTGATAAACCACACGGCCGGCGCCTATATTAAGATGTCCTACCTCAGAGTTTCCCATTTGTCCGTCAGGCAAACCTACATTTTCTCCGGAAGCCTGTAATTGTGAATTCGGATAATTCTCAATCAGGTAATCCCAGTAAGGAGTGGGTGTGTTATAAATCACATCATTTTTTCCTTTACTACCGATACCCCAACCATCACAAATAATTAAGAGTGCTTTCTTGCTCATGTTCGAATTCTTATGTTGTTTATATTTGTTTTTACAAAAAGCAGTGCAAAGATAAGTATTTCCCATGTAATATCATTTGATGAAATCTATTACTTTTGTAGCCGGAATGGAAAAGAAAATAGAAGATAAAGTTTTAGGAACCATTACTGTGCGCACTCACCCACGAGCTAAACATTATACACTCCGGATTTCTAACGGAAGTATCTATGCAACCATGCCTCCCGGTGGAAATGAGAAACGGATGTTTACTTTCATAGAAGAAAAACGGGAAGCCCTGCAGAATATTATTCAGGTTAAACAACTCAAGCGTCTTTTCTGGGACGAAACCTCATCCAATCAATATACAACATTCCGCTTACACATCTTCCGGACAGAACGGGATAATTTCTATATGAAGCTGGATAAAGAAGTCCTTCACATCGCATGTCCTGAGCATACAGACTTTAGGGATAACCGGGTACAGGAGATAATTCAAAATATAATTGACAAGGCGTTACGGCATGAAGCCAAACGTTTATTACCGGAACGGATTGATTGGCTTGCCAAACAGCACAGCTTTATTTACCGGCAGGTAAAAATCAACAAAAGTAAATCCCGTTGGGGCAGTTGCAATGTAAAAAAGGACATCAATTTATCTTTATCACTCATGACACTCCCATGGCATTTAATTGATTACGTTTTATTGCATGAACTTTGTCACACTGTCGTGCTCAATCACAGTGACCGCTTTTGGCAGCTGATGGATAAAGTAACTAACAGCCAGGCAAAAGCCCTCCGTAAAGAATTAAAAAGCCAGACGATTTAACCCATACTCATTCTCCTTTATCCTGTAAACTTTCTTTACTTTTAATACGTTCTATTCTATAAAAGAATACGCGTATCCGGTAAAAAGATCGTATCAAAGCTACCGTATACCAGCCGGTATACGAGCAGCTCCCATTGGAATACGACGGGAACACATTGGAATCCCATCGTATACCAGTTGGTATACGAAGAAAAGGATACATTCTATCAGAAGTAAGGGTATATTCTTTCGTTCCATAGGTGCTATACAAAAGAAAGACATACTATGCTTTTTCAAATCCATTCTGTAAACTTTTTTAGTGATCTTTCGGTTTATTTTAGTGAGCATATTTTAATTATACCAAAATCTTTATAAGGAAAAAATTTATGAACTACCGTATAGAAAAAGATACTATGGGAGAAGTTCGCGTACCGGCCAGTGCTTACTATGGGGCACAGACTCAACGCAGTATTGAAAACTTCCGGATCGCCACGGATATTAGCCGCATGCCAAAAGAAGTCATCCACGCCTTTGGTTATCTAAAAAAAGGAGCTGCTATGATTAACCGGGATGCAGGTATTCTATCTCCTGAAAAGTGCAGAATGATAGAAGAAGTGTGCGATGAAATTATAGCCGGTAAACTGGATGATTCTTTTCCTTTGGTAGTATGGCAAACAGGTAGTGGTACACAAACCAATATGAATGTCAATGAAGTTATTGCCAACCGCGCTCACGTTCTAAACGGTGGAGAACTGACGGACAAAGAAAAAGTTTTACATCCGAATGATGATGTAAATAAATCACAGTCTTCCAATGATACTTTTCCAACGGCCATGCACATTGCCGCTTATAAAGTGCTGACAGAAGTGACTATTCCGGGTATCCTTCGTTTGCGGAATACCCTGGCACAGAAAAGTATAGCTTTCATGCCTATTGTAAAAATCGGGCGAACCCATCTGATGGATGCAACCCCACTAACACTCGGACAGGAGTTCAGTGGTTATATGGCACAGATTCAATATGGTTTAAGAGCCGTTCAGAACTCACTGGGCCGGCTTGCCGAACTGGCATTAGGAGGCACTGCTGTAGGAACCGGCATTAACACACCGGATAATTTCGCAAAACTGGTAGCAAAAAAGATTGGCGAATTAACAGAACTTCCACTGACAACCGCTCCTAATAAATTCGAAGCTTTAGCTTCGCATGATGCCCTGGTCGAGGCACATGGTTCGTTAAAAACAGTAGCAGTATCGCTGATGAAAATTGCGAACGATATCCGTTTGTTAGGTTCCGGCCCACGGGCCGGAATAGCCGAAATCCGGTTACCGGAAAATGAACCGGGTTCTTCGATTATGCCGGGAAAAGTCAACCCGACTCAGTGCGAAATGATGACTATGATTGCAGCCCAGGTGATGGGTAGCGACGTAGCGATTTCCATTGGTGGTACAGGTGGACAGTTTGAATTAAATGTATTCAAACCTATGATTATCAGCAATTTTATTCAGAGTGCCCGGTTAATTGGTGAAGGTTGTGATAGCTTTAACGAACACTGTGTAAGTGGAATTGAACCGGTAAAGAAAAATATTAAAGAACATCTGGATAATTCTTTGATGTTGGTCACAGCTTTAAACCCAAAGATCGGATATTACAAAGCAGCGATGATTGCCAAGAAAGCTTATAAAGAAAATAAGACACTAAAAGAAGCAGCCGTGGAAACCGGTTTTGTAACTGCTGAAGAATTTGACGCCTGGGTTGATCCGTCTAAAATGGTGGGTAAGATTGATCTGAAACGATAAACAATCAGGCTATATGGAGGATGTATTCCAAAAGCAGCTATTTGTGGTACATCCTCAACTATACATTTAACTATATACAGAAAAGGATATGAATTCTCCCTACACAACATCTAAATTACTTTTCATCTTCTATCTTCTTTTTACCTGTCAACTGACTGATATAAAGGGTCAGTCAACCCCTACAGATACGACCGGTATGGTACTGAAATCAGTCTATCCGGCAGATATGAAAAATAAGAGTAAGATTTGTAACAAATTATGGGGAGAACATTACAGGAAGTTATACTCCACGCCTATCTATGTCCGTCCGACTTCCCTGGATACGCTGCTGGGGGGTGTAACAGTGGTCAGGCAGGCTGAACATCTGCACGGGTTGTTTCTGGAAACTAAAAACCAACAATTGTATATGCTCAAACCGATAGGAGGTTCCACCAGTTTTACAGAATCTGACTTTTTCAGGGAAATGTATCGTAAAAGTGATTTCAGGGATACCTATGCAGATACCTTTATAAAAGACGCCTATACTATTATTAATCCTTACACTTTCATTTCATCCTCTTATATGGCTGAAAAAGCAGGATTACCTGCCCCGAAATTTCGTTTATATTACCTTCCTCCCAACGCTGTCAGTGATACCATTGCAGACGGAAGCCGTATACAGGATAAAATTGTAACCGTGATTGATGTTCCGGATATCAACATCCGGCAGAATATTCTGACTACACCGGAATTATTGAATTATATAGCAGAGGATAAATCCAACCGGGTTGACGAAGAAGCTTACATCCGTACCCGTTTGTTTGATATGATGACAGGTGCCTGGAATAAGATTCCTGAAAACTGGAACTGGATAGCCAACCGGAAAGAAAATGGCATTGTTTTCACTCCCGTTGTCATAGACCGGAACCATGCCTTTACCAAAGTAGACGGGGTGATGTTTAAACAACTTCTGAATATTCTTACCCTGGGATTTGTGTTCAACTATGATGATAAATACAAAAACATCAAAAAGTTTAACAAATTAGGGTACCCTCTTGATGTGGCCTTAACGCCGGAAAGTAAAGAAGCAGACTGGGTAAAACAAGCTACTTATTTACAATCCGCCCTGACCGACCAGGTTATTAATGACGCTTTCGAACAACTTCCCTCTACAATACGGGGAGAAGAGACAGAGCTTATCAAACAGAACCTGATTGCCAGAAGAGATAAACTGGATGAACTGGCAAAAGAATATTATCACATCCTGCAACGTAATCCGGTTATCACCGGAAGCCAGCAGCCCGAGACTATCCAGATTGACCGTTCCAAACAGGATAGTATTCATATTCACATGTATAATAAAGAAACAGGGAATGAAACATTCCGCCAGGCTTATGAAAAGAAATCAACAGATGAAATATGGGTATACGGACTGGACGGTGATGACCGTTTTGAAGCGACCGGAAAGCCCGGAAAAGAGCCATCTATCTACCTAATAGGTGGAAAAGGAACAAATGAGTATAAACTTGACTCAGAAAAAAACTACGCATATATGAATACCGGGATGCGAAAGAAAAGGTAGATTCTATCAAAGGGGTTCGAAAGATTTATTCTGATGACGAAAAAGTAATCGGTTATGATTATGAGAAAACGAAATATCGTACAGCCTCTTTTTCACCCTGGGGATTCTATGATTCGGATTTAGGGATTAACCTGGGAAGTTTTTTCACGTATACCCAGTATGGCTTTAAGCGTTTGCCGTTTACCTATCAACACCGGATTGGATTCAATTATCTGAATGGCTTTATGTATAGAGGTATATTTCCCCTCTATAACGAAAAACAAACGTTCATTGTAGATGCTAATTTTGGTTTTCCGAACAACTTCTATAATTTCTTCGGTTTTGGAAATGATACGGATGGATATAAAGACGAAAAAAGGAAATATAACCGGGTAAATATACGGGAATTCAAAGTGATTCCTTCATTCCGGCAAAAGATTGATAAATATAATGAATTTACATTTCATGCCTCTTTTGAATTATTCAAGGTACTGAACCCACACGACAGATTCATTAATACCGTATATGACGATGATAGTTATATCTTTGATACTAATATGTATACGGATTTAGGGGTAGAGTATAAATATGAACGTTCTTTCAGTAAATTCTTCCGTCATTTTGAATTAGCCGTAAAAGGGGGATGGAAAATAGGCCTGAACGACATCAAACGGAATTTCCCTTATAATGAAGGCACGCTAACCATGGAACTGGCCTTCACCGAAAAATTCAGTTGGGCAACCATGCTAAAAGGACAAGTGCTATATAATAATAAGTATGAGTTTTTCCAGGCGGCCACAACCGAACTACGGGGATACAGAGGAAACCGCTTCCTGGGCAAACAGTCTTTTTATGAATTTTCTGATTTCCGGTTGGATATGGGAAACTTAAAAAATCCTTTTATTCCACTGAAATATGGTTTATTTGCAGGGACAGACTGGGGACGTGTATGGTACCCGGGAGAAGACTCAAACAAATGGCATCTTTCCTACGGAGGAGGTATCTGGCTCGTTCTGTTAAACAAAATTACGACCAAATATTCTCTATTCGGTTCCACCGATACCGTACGGTTTATGTTTGAGTTGGGTTTTGGTTTCTAATCAATTCATAGGATTGATATTCTTCTTTCAGATACGTCTCTATATGGCGCTTCTTCTTATCCTCAAGGATTTCGTTAATAGCAATCAGAATCCCGGTCTCTTCTACCTCACCGAATTCATGATTAACAGCTGTTCCGAATACCTTCATTTTAGGGGAAAGACTCATATAGGCACTTACTAAAGGAGGTACATTAATACCAAACTTACGGACTTCCTGATTCAATGTACGGTAATTTTCTTTGAAGTCTTCAGACTGGAAGAGGTTACGCATTTTTTCCGGATCTTCATGTGTTTGCAACGGATATACCGGCGTTACTAATCCTTTATGATCCGGAAAATGCTTTTTCAGGAAATAAAGTAGCATATCTCTTGCTTCCTGATTATATGTATTATACATGGTAACCTTTCCAAAATAATATTTCAGGCTGGGGTCTATAACTAAAAGAGCTCCTAATCCATCCCATAGGTTATCCAGTACAAACATTCCTTTGGCTGCTCCACTTCGTGTATTCTGGTATTCCAGTGTAACAAAAGACCGCCCGAGTTCTACGGTATAAGGGAGATATTCTTTGATAAAAGTTTCTGAGAAATTAAATAAATGAGAAGTTGCCAGTAAAGGTTTACCGTTCACGTCGAATTTGACATCTGCACCACACAGAAAACGATATCCACCTAAAATCTGGTCCTCACTGGGATCCCAAACTACCAGTTGGCGGTATGCCTCTTTCATCGTATCAAATTCATCAATATCCACTGATTGTCCTGTCCCACCACCATAATAGCGAAAAGCAATCTCCCGCAGCCGTCCTATCTCCTGCATAACATGCGGAGAATCGTAAGCAGTTACAATATATATTTCATTGTTTGATTTATTGGTCCTTCTAAGTAGTTTATCTTTTGTCAGTTCCGATTTCAGCTGCTCACGGCTTACCGGATCAATTATATCCTGCATACTGTTGTTTATCATTAGTTACTGAGAAAGCGAATATACAATATTTTTCACATATTCAGCCCATTCTGAAGGTTTTTTGCTTGTATCAAACGTCTGCCAGGGAATAGGTTTACCGAAATAAATCGTATACGTACTGTGTTTTGCTTTAAACAATTCATCCGGCAGATAAAATAACTCGATGTTAAACTTTATACCCATTGCTTTGCGTATGGAAGCAAACCGGTAAAAAAAGTCAGAATTCTGTCCGCCAAAATAAACGGGAATAATATCCCGTTGATACTGAATGGCTTTCTGGATGAATGATTTTTTCCATTCCAAATCCTGTATTACCCCATTTTGCCGCCGGGAACATAACCCCGCCGGAAAGGTAACAATCTGATTGTCTGAAGCAAATGCATCATCAGTCAGACGGGCTACATCTTTTTTCTGCCTGCCGTATTTATTGATAGGAATAAATATAAATTGCAAATTAGGGATATTCAGTAAAACATCATTTACCAGATAGCGAATCTTGTTATTAAAGAGGCCTCCGATGTAAGCTGAGAGACATATCCCGTCCATACCGCCAAGCGGATGATTAGAAACAAAGATAAAACGCCCTTCTGAAGGTATATTTTCCTGATTAACAGGGATCAGCTTTAGATCAAAATAATGGATTAATTCCTGCATAAAATCAACACCATCCACATCACGATAACGGATAAGAATATCATTTATTTCGTCCTGATGAATAGTCTTTGCCAGATAATTAGTCACAAAACGAGGCATAAAAGATGCCAGTTTAGGGGATTTTTGTACTAACACCTTTTTTACATCTATCTGAAGTACAGAAGGCTGTGTCATTTGTCTTATATTGTTGCAGACAAAGATAAAAGGAATAATTAAGAAGGATATTAACAGCCTGTTTAATTTTCGCAATTATTCTTTATTTCCTTTTTATTTAGCATGTGATAAGTCGGTTTTGAGATGACATATTATATTCAATCATAGAAAAAGAAAACACCCTGTTTTATTCTTTCTTTCAGTACGCAACAGAGTGGTTCCTATGGCTTAGCAAACACTCAAAGTATTAGTTTAAGTAAACTGGGGCATCTATCAGATTACAAGCATTTTAATTTGAAACCTATTTACTTCCAATAAGTTAAAAAAAGATAAAA
>JAJBTP010000162.1 GCA_020860805.1 Tannerellaceae bacterium
ATACCCTATTAGCCTTAAATAACAGAGTATTAATAAAAAAACAGTTATAATTTATGAAAAAAATTTGGTACAGGGAATCTATTATCCACAACAAACATCTATTGCGAATTATGAGAATGACTATCCTCTCCCTTTTTGTTTGTGCGGTAACTGCTTTTGCAGCAGACGAAGTTCATTCGCAAAGTGCAAAAGTTTCTATCCGGGCAAATAATATGACCACTCAGGAGATCATGAAAGAGATTGAAAAGCAGACAGACTTCCTGTTCGTTTTCAATAAGAAAGAAGTGAATCTGGAACGTACCGTATCCGTAAATGCAACAGAAGCGCCAGTATCCAATATATTAACAGACATCTTTGATAAAACAGATATTTCGTATGCGGTAGTAGGTAATAACATTGTTTTGATGCATAAAGACAATGTACAACAACAGCAAGGCCGGAAAGTCTCCGGAATTGTGTTAGATGAATTTGGGGAACCTATTATTGGAGCCAATGTTATTGAAAAGGGAACCACCAATGGAACCATTACTGATCTTGATGGAAACTTTACCCTCTCTATTTCAGACGGAGCTGTGCTGCAAGTATCTTATATTGGTTATCTGACACGTGAAGTAGCTGTAAATAACCAGACCTCTGTCAATATACAGTTAACAGAAGATACACAAAAACTGGAAGAAGTTGTAGTAGTGGGGTATGGAACGCAGAAGAAAGTAAATTTAACAGGTGCTATCTCACAGGTATCCGGTGATGTACTCGAAAGCCGTCCGATTACTAATATTAGCCAGGGTTTACAAGGTGTTATTCCTAACCTGAATGTAGACCTTATATCAGGTGCTCCCGGACAAAAGAGTTCATTTAATATCCGTGGTGAAGGTAGTATTACAGATGGTGCCGGTGCTCCGTTAATATTGGTGGATAATGTTCAGATGGATCCTGACCTGATTAATCCGGAAGATGTGGAATCCATTACCGTATTAAAAGATGCCGCCTCAGCTGCTATTTATGGTGCCCGTGCTGCCTTTGGTGTTGTTTTGATTACTACTAAAAAAGGACGTGTAAACCAGAAGCCTCAGATTACTCTATCAGCAAATGGTAATTGGCAAGGCCCGGCCAAAAAGATTGAAACAATCAATTCCATGGAATTCCTCACCATGAAAGATATTGCTTATCAGAACAGTGGTGGTAGTGGGCATTACTACAATGCTGCTGTATATGAATATGCCGAGAAATACATGAAAGGAGAATGGAAAGATCCTGTATTTTTTGATCCGGATATTGACCCCAATAAATACCAGTATGTAGGTAATACTAACTGGTGGGATGAAATTTACAAAAAGAATAATTTTTCACAACAGTATAATGTGGGTATTAACGGTGGTACCAATAATACAGCTTACTATATGTCAGTTGGTTTTAATCAATCCAATGGTTTATTAAAAGAAGCCGATGAATATTATAAAAGATTTAACATCAACCTGAATCTTTCCACTGATATTACCAAATGGTTGAATGTGTCCGGAAAAGTATTATATAACCATACAAAAGAAACGCATCCTTCAGGAGGTACTTCTCCTGCGAATGATACAGCATATGCAGGTATTAGTGCTTATTCCGGTTATTTAAAAAATGACCTAACTCCTTTAATGCCGGTAAGACATCCGGACGGCAATTTTGCCGGACAGGGAGACTTTACCAATCCGGTCGCTATCCAGAAAGAAGGAGGTAATTCTTCAACCAAACAAAATGATATCTGGTTGACAGGTGCTTTGAAACTGACTCCTTTTGAGGGATTTATCTTTAATATGGATTATACATTTAACTCCTATGGAAAAGGGAATAATACACATGTAAGAAAGTATTATGACTACAGAGCCGTGGAAGGAACAGAGCAATACTATCCCTGGACAAATCCGAATAGTGTCGTATTATCTACAGATGAAGATTATTATACTTCTTTTAATGCTTTTGCGGAATATACCAAAACATTCAATAAAAATCATAATTTTAAAGTAATGGCCGGTTACAATCAGGAGTATATGCATACCAAATATTACTATGTAGGCCGTAAAGACTTGATAGATAACGATAATCCTTCTCTGAACCTGGCAAATGGTGAACGTTTATTAGGTGCAGAGGAATCACACTGGTCTGTAAACGGATTCTTCTTCCGTTTGAATTATAATTACAAACAGAAATACCTGTTAGAAGTAAACGGACGTTATGATGGTTCGTCCAAATTCCCTAAAGATGACCGGTATGCTTTCTTCCCATCTGTTTCTGCAGCCTGGAGAATTTCGGAAGAAGCATTTTTTAATCCGATGAAAGAATGGTGGAATGATATGAAAGTACGTGCTTCTTATGGTTCTTTAGGTAACCAGGTAATTGGTGAATTAGGAAATTTTCCTTATCTGCCTAATTATGAAGTGAATTCTGCAAAGAATTATATTTTAGGAGGTGTAACGCCTGTTGCTGTATCACCTTCCGGGTTGGTAAGCGGATCATTTACATGGGAAACAGTAAATCAGGTCGATATAGGTTTTGATGCGACTTTTTTAGGAAACCGTTTGTCAACAACATTCGATTGGTATCGCAGAGATACTAAAGATATGTTGACCACCGGACAGGCTTTACCTGCTGTACTGGGAACAGATGTCCCTAATGAAAATGCTGCTGATTTGAAAACCACCGGGTTTGAAATTTCTATCGGCTTGATGGACCGCCTTAGTAACGGTCTTAGCTATTTGGCAAGAGGTGTCTTGGCAGACTACCGTTCGGAAATAACCCGTTTTGAAAATCCGACAGGTTCTATCTTTGATTCAAATGGAAATAATCAATATTATGTGGGTTATAAAATGAATCAAATCTGGGGATACCGTTCCAACGGATTATTCCAGTCGGACGAAGAAGTAGCCAACAGTCCTTCCCAGACAGCTATCTGGGGTGGTAACTGGGGAGCCGGTGATGTAAAATATGTAGACTTAGATGGTAGTGGGTCTATTGATTATGGAAATAATACGCTGGATGATTTAGGTGACCGTACCATTATTGGTAACAGTACCCCTCGCTATACATTCGGTATTACACTGGGAATGGAATATAAAGGTGTTGATTTTGAAATGTTCTGGCAGGGTGTAGGAAAAAGAGATTATGCTTTTCCAAGCTATGAAGTTCATTTCTGGGGATTTGATGATGAATGGGGAACACCTCTTAAAACAGCTCTGGATTATTGGACACCGGAGAACCCTGGTGCTTATTTCGCCCGTCCGGGATGGTCTAACAGTGGAAACAGACAAACTTCTGATCGTTATTTACAGAATGCTGCTTATGCCCGTTTGAAAAACCTGACTGTAGGCTATACATTCCCTAAAAAAATGATGCAGAAATTCGGTATCTCTAAATTAAGAGTCTATGTAGCCGGAGAAAACCTGTTGACTATTACCAATCTAATAAGTTCATTTGATCCTGAGACATTGAGTAACCTGACTTATCCGATTACACGGAAGTATTCTATAGGCCTTAATTTAACATTATAATTTCATCTTAAATCAAATAGAATATGAAAATAAAATATTTTACTTTAATAGCAGGATTAGCTGGTTGGATGTTTTCTTGTGATGTAACAGATATTGCTCCAAAATATGCACTGACCGATGCTTCTTACTGGCATAATGTTTCTGATTTAGAGATTTATGCAAATGATTTATATACAACTCTCTCCGAACCAAGTGCTGAATTGGATAATGTAAGTGACAATTTTGTTACGACTAATTATAGTTCATTTTTATTCGATGAATATATAGGCCCTTCTCTGGCTTCTTCGGATGATTCTTACTGGAAATGGGAAACCATCCGTGCCTGTAACTTTTTCCTGAATCGTTACCAGGCAGTCGTAGGTTCTGAAAGTGAAATTAATCAATACGTAGGAGAGATACGTTTCTTCCGTGCCCATGATTATTTTACTAAAATTAAACGATATGGGGATGTGCCCTGGTACGAAAAAGATCTTCAAACTACTGATACCGAAGAATTGTATAAGGCACGTGATTCGAGAGGTTATGTATTAGGAAAAATCATTGAAGATCTGGAGTATGCTATTACCTGGTTGCCGGAATACGGAAAACAATCTATGGGAAGATTGACAAAAGATGCTGCACGTACCTTGTTGGCACGTATCTATCTGAATGAAGGAACACATCGAAAATATCATAATTATTCAGATGAATACACAGCTGAGGATTTATTGAGAAAAGCCGCATCAACAGCTAAAGAAATTATGGATACCGGCAATTATGAAATTGTAAAAGGAAGTGATGCAGGAGCTTCACAGGATCCGCTTCCCGAATATCCGTTATATTATTGTAACCAGTTTGTGCAGGAAGACCTGACTTCAAACAAAGAATGTATTTTACCCCGTATTTATGAGCAGGGTTTAGTATATCATCGTCTGGGACGTTCAGCCAGTGAAAGTGGTAACGGTTTGTCCAAAGATTTTGTTGAGTCATTCCTTTGTCTGGACGGAACACCCATCTCTGTAAGTAATTTGTATGATGAAGCAACAAGTGATGAAACCTGGGAAAAAGAGTATCGAAACCGTGACCCACGTTTATATCAGATTATTGATAATAAAAGCCGTCCGTATAAAGTGGTAAATGGTGAGCGCCAGTTTAATCCTTATACGAATGTGGATGCCAGTGGATCTGTAACCGGTTATCCGGCTGTAAAATTTAAATCGGCTGACCCTGCTCAGGAAGAAGCCAATCAATCCACTTATGATTGGTTTATATTCCGCTATGCAGAAGTATTATTAATTTATGCAGAAGCAAAAGCAGAATTAGGAGAATGTACACAAGCTGTTTTGGATGAATCCATTAACCTGTTGCGTGACCGTGTTGATATGGTACATTTGACTGTAAATCCGGTTGAAGACCCAAACCCTGTAAATTATGGTTATACTATTTCATCCCTTTTATATGAAATCAGACGGGAGCGCCGGATTGAATTAATAGCTGAAGGATTCCGTTTTGATGATATCATTCGCTGGAAAGCCGGTAAATTATTTGAGAATCCGAAAACAATGATGGGATTACGTGTTACCGACGAAGTTAGAAGCATTTATCCTGAAAATACTTTCGGAGGAACTGACGGCCGTCCGACTATTGTTTACAATGGTAAAGAATATCTGTATCCTTATGTAAGTAAGAGTCTGACAGATGCAGGCCGCCAATGGAGTTCAGATGATAAACGTTACCTGTATCCTATTCCTACAAACGAGTTAACGTTGAATCCAAAACTGGAACAAAACGACGGTTGGAAGTAAAATACGTGTATTATACTGTATTGTAAAGCTCACAGAAAATCAATAAAGATAGCCTGTGAGCTTTCTTTTTTATAACAAAAGAGAGAGACAGAATCTTATCAATAATTCTGTCTCTCTCTGTATAATTTGTTTTTCGCTTAGAAAATGAGCTGGTTATTTCAACTCTTTAATCCGGATATTCCGGAATTTTACGGGAGAACCATGGTCAAGAAATGCAATATGACCTTTTTTGTTGAATAAACCTGGATGTTCTTTGCCGTCTATCGTCCCGTTTTTAGCGGCCTCACGAATATTTCCATCCAGAATAACTTCACCATTCAGGGTAATTTTAATATGATCACCATTGGCAATGACTTTCTGGTAATTCCATTCTCCAACAGGTTTAAGATAACCGCGTTTAGCAGGAATCACTCCATAAACAGAACCATGGTATTGATATTCTTCCAGATCTTTATATACAGGATGTTCGCTATCCAGGATTTGAAGTTCCATACCCACATACGCAGCATCGCCTTCCATAGGCGTACGTATACCTAAACCATTGTTTGCAGCTGGAGTTAACTGAAACTCAAAACGGAAAATAAAATTGTCATATTCTTTTTTAGTATAAAGATTTCCTCCGAAACTTTTACTTGGTATCATAGATATAGTACCGTCTTCCAGTGTATAATCAACTGTGTTACCTGTCTATTCGTGCATGTTAGTACCGTCAAAAAGGATTTGATAACTTTCTTTTTTCTCCTGTTCGGATAGTTGAAATGGTTCAACACGTTCCAGTTCTTTTACATAGATATTACGGTAATATACTTTACAGCCATGTGCCTGTAATTCCAGTTGTTCCAGGGCTGGTATTGCCTGCTTACGATCCCAGAAGTTTTCCAGAATTACATCATCTGTTACCAGTTCACCGTTTAATTTTACAGTAACCCGGTCACCAATCATTTTGATGTAAAATGTATTCCATTCACCCAGTTTATTATCGGCTACCTTTAGTGGAGTACTTGGATGAACCTGATTATTATATAATCCACCGGAACCTACCTGTGCGCCAACATTTACACGGGAGATATCCCACATTTGAACCTGAGGAGTACCACGCAAATAAATACCTCCATCCGGCTCAGGTCCGTCTGCGTCCAGTTTCCAGTCTACATACATTTCAATATCTCCGTATAGTTTCTCTGTGCAAATATTATCATACCCTGTTCCGTCAAAGACTAAAAGTCCGTTTTCAACTTTCCAGTCTTTACGCATCTGCTCATCAGCTTTTACCTGTGCTTTTGCCAGCTGCGCAGGCGTCATTTTACTCCGTTTAACAGGATTTTCAACCAATCCTTTCCAACCAGTCAGGTCTTTGCCGTTAAAAATAGAGACAAAATCTTTTTCATCCGGCATTTCATTAAGATGTTTGCGAATAGCTTCTTTCTGGTAATCTGCATCGGGGTTATTAAGTATGCCGATTACTTTATTTAATAACTCTTTTACATTTTCACCCGTATAGTCAGGATTATTTAAAGCAATATTCATTACAGCATTTGCTGCAGATTGCTGTACGCCTTGTATATCCAGAAATTCGCCTGCATACAACATTGCCAGATAAGTACCGGTCCGTTCAATTTGTTGCAGGATCGTATTTTTCTGTGCATCTGTTTTTGCAATTTCCATTGCTTCCCGGAGTTTGATTAAACGGTTTTCTCCGCTAATAGATGGATTAGAGACCAGCCGGATATAAGTGTTTAAAGCTTGTTCCGAATAATTGGAAGAAGTTGCAGCAATGCTAAAGAGTTCGTCGGCCGCCTCAATGCTTTTGCAGGTTAAAAGGGTCTCGAAAGCAGCCTCTTTTGCTTTTCCTGAGCCCTGGTTAAATCCGTTTACGATAGTAGTCAATGCTTTATCATCTCCGGTTGATGCCAAAACTACATAATATAGATGTTTATTTCTTTCTCCAGCCTGATTCATCCGGTTATTAATAACAGAAACCTGTTCGGAAACCGGCAGAGAAGTTATAGCTGCAATAACAGCCTGTTGTAGATGTGCTATGGCTGCTTCATCTGCTGATTCAAGCATACCACAAATAGTTACCAGATTTTTGTTGGTAACCAAATCCTTCAGTGCATTATAGGAAGCCTCTTTTACTTCGGGTGAGCCGGAACGGATTAATTCCAGTACCGTATTTAATTGTGGATTTGCTTTCCGGTTGGCTAATATTTCTACAGCTGCAATTTGTCCTTTATCTGTAGCTGTAGGAATGACTTTGGCAACAGCCGGAGATACATTTCCTTTAAAAGCCAACAGGTATTTTTTTGCTATATCAATAACAGCCGGGTCTGTATTTCCCAGCAAGCCAGTTATAGCCGGAATAGAAGCCTCATTTCCTATACCGGTTAATGCCCATACAGTAGCTTCTTTTACACGGATGTCATTATTTTTCAGTTGATCGATAAGCACCTGATGGGCTGTCAGATCAAAGCGTAATTCCAGTTCTTTTAGTATTTTGTTTTTGGCAGGACAGGTGGACTCGCGGGCTATCCAGTTCAGAATATCTGTTTTTACCTCTGTATTGGCTTCCTGCATATGTTTTAGTAAATCAATATATACCCGTTCATTGGCAAAAGCTGATACATTGTTTAAAACTGCATTCCGGTAGGTCCTATCGTTATCTTTCATGGCAGCTATAACCTGCTTCATGGCGGCTTCCTGATTGACAGAAATAAGAATGCTAATCGCAGCAATACGTGTATGTGTCTGCCCGGCTTTGGTTGCCTTTTTCAGTAAATCATTAGCTGCTTTTTCTACTTCTTTCGGTTCTTCTGTACTAATCTGGTTAAGTAAAGCAATATAGGCTTCATTAGCACCTGTACTTTCCATTTTGTAACCTGCTTTATCTGCGGCATCAGCCAGCTTTTTAAGAGATGCTTTAGAACCGTTATGTCCTAATGTATATAGAACTACTTTACGGGTGTTTATGTCTGTATCATCAGTCAGTTTCAATAATATTCCTTCTGTCATAGCATCCAGTGACATGCCTGATTCTCCGATAGCCAAAATAATATCATTACGGGATGCTCCGGTTTCCAATCCTTTTTTTAATGCCTCTTCTGCCTTTGGAGTACCAATGGCGGCCAATGCACGGGCTGCAGGTCCACATAATTCGGGATTTGCCAGTAGCTCCGCTAAAACCGGCACACTTGTATCTTTACCTACCGTTTGTATCTGACGGATGATAAAAGCATTGATTTCCCTATCATATTTGGTATTTAAGGCTTTAAGATAGGCTTTTTCAACTATTTGTCTGTTTAATTCCTGCCCATCTGCCATGACAAAGTTTGACAAACCGCTTAATGCATACTCCACAGAAGCATTACTCGCTTTTCCCGGAGGATTTAATTTCCCGGTTAATAGTAAAATACCTTCTTCGCCACAGTCGGCCAGTTCTTTTATTAATTGGTTATATTGTACTTGGGTTTCGGCCGGAAGTTGTGCTAAAACGTCGGTTACAGTCGTCTGTATAGTCCGGTTAGCCGGAGTCTGAGCAAAAAGACCTATGCAAAATAGGAATGAGATAAGGGATAAATATATCTTTTTCATATGTATTCTATTAAATGTTCCAGGGAGAGCGCATCGGTTGATCAATTAACCGGTTGGCGGCTTCATCATTAATAAATTCAAGTTTTACCGGATCAAAATGTAATGTTCTGTTTAGACGCAGAGCAACCAATCCCATATTCACAATCGTTGCCGAACGGAATCCATTCTGATCATTTAGTGCAAACGGCTGGCGGGTCTTTACACATTCCACAAAGTCTGTCACCTGCGGCAGTGGTTCGGGATAATCGGCCAGTTTCTTTTCCCAGCCAGGAATATCGCAAACAAAGTTTTTATATACATTTCCTTTTGGGCCGGAGATATAGGGTGTATCCGGATTACCATAATCGCTTCCCCATAATATAATCTGGCACCCATCTTCGTATGTATAGGTAATGGAACGCCACGTACCTACAGCATCCGGGTGTTGCTGAGGAGCATCCACTTCCACTTTAACCGGACTGGTATGGTCTTTTCCTAAAATATATTGTACAGGGTCAATGTAATGTTGTCCCATATCTCCCAATCCTCCTCCGTCATAATCCCAGTAACCACGGAAAGTTCCATGTGTACGGTGACGGTTGTACGGCTTATAGGCTGCCGGACCTAACCACATATCATAATCTAACTCAGCCGGTACCTGTTGAGGTTCCAGATCTTCTCTGCCCACCCAATAGAATTTCCAGTCAAAGCCTGTATGTTTACTGATAGTTACTTTTAAGGGCCATCCTAACATACCACTTTGAACCAGTTTTTTCAATGGTTTAACAGGGGTGCCTAATCCATAGAATGGGTCGGCAAAACGGAACCATGTATTCAGACGGAACATGCGTCCGTATTGCTGAACAGCTTCCATAACCCGTTTACCTTCTCCAATGGTACGGGTCATAGGCTTTTCACACCAGATATCTTTGCCTGCTTTAGCTGCTTCGACCGACATAATACCATGCCAGTGAGGTGGAGTAGCAATATGCACAATATCTACGTTCGGGTCTAAAATCAGATCCCGAAAATCATGATAAGCAGCTATATTGCCCTGAACCAGTCTTTTCCCTAATTCCAGATGTTTTTTGTCTACATCACAGACGGCGACTAAACGGGTACTAGCATAATCTACATGCCCTCTACCCATACTTCCTGTTCCAATAATACCTTTTGTTAGTTGATCGCTTGGTGCAATGAAACCATTGCCTAATACGTGTCGCGGTACGATAGAAAAGAGTGCGACTCCTCCCAGGGTTTTCAGGAAGCCTCTCCTGTTAGTTTTCATGATGCGAATTAAATTTAGATTTATAAAAGTAGCATTTATTCAAGTGGATAAAAGTATATAAATAATTGATAAATACAGATATTTAGCTGGACAGGATTAACCAGAACAAACATCATTTAACGACTGTTATAGTTTTAGCTATCTTATTAAAAGGTGGTAAGTTATATTTTTCCGTCTTTTGAATAAAAAGTCAGAAATATTGCATAGCTTTGTACGCATTTATTTTGAATATATAAATTAAAACACATGAAAATTTCAGTAAATAAGTTCGTTTCCGTTACTTATGATTTAAATGTAGGTGAAGGTGAAGAACGTGAGTTAATGGAAAGAGCAACTCCGGAAAACTCTCTTAAATTCATTTTTGGAACCGGAATGATGCTTCCTGCTTTTGAAGATGCATTGAAAGGCCTGGAAGTTGGTGACAAATTTAATTTCTCACTTGCTCCTGCAGACGCTTATGGCGAATACAATGATACTCATTTGACGGAACTCCCTAAAAATATCTTTGAAGTAGAAGGTAAGTTTGATGATGAAGTAATCAAAGAGGGGAATATTGTTCCGATGATGGATTCAAACGGAAACCGTTTACAGGGTTCTGTAATGGAAGTGAAAGATGATGTTGTTTTAATGGATTTTAATCACCCATTAGCGGGAAAAACTCTTCATTTCAGTGGTGAAGTACTGGATGTACATGAACCTACTGCAGAAGAAATTGCTGCCATGAATTCAAGCTGTGGTTGCGGAGGTGACTGTGGTGACGGTTGTGGCGATGATTGTGGAGATAAAGGCTGCGGTTGCGGCTGCTAAAATAAACCGATAATTGACAATTGACAGTGGACAATTGACAATCAAAAACAGGAAAGCGTAAATCCAAAATGTATAATATGTTTTAGGTTTACGCTTTTTTATGTTTAGATTGTAATCTCCTCTGGTATTGTTAATTATCAATTTTCAATTGTAGAAAAGTGAATACGTTTGGTAATTTATTTCGACTGACTTCGTTCGGCGAATCACATGGTGCAGGAATTGGTGGGGTAATCGATGGTTGCCCGGCTGGAACTGAATTGGATATGGCTTTTATCCAGCAGGAGTTAGACCGTCGTAAACCGGGACAATCAAAACTGACTACTCCCCGTAAGGAGAATGATGAAGTACAGTTTCTTTCTGGTGTATATGAAGGAAAAACTACCGGAACGCCTATTGGATTTATTATCTGGAATCAGAATCAACACTCCTCTGATTATGATAATATAAAATCCGTATATCGGCCTTCCCATGCCGATTATACGTATCAGACTAAATATGGGCTTCGTGATCCCCGTGGTGGTGGTCGTTCTTCTGCCCGGGAAACAATTGCCCGTTGTGTAGCCGGAGCTATTGCCAAACTTGTTCTTAAACAATACGGAATTACTATTCAGGCCTATACCTCACAGGTTGGCTCTATCCGTCTGGAGGGTGATTATAATGCGTATGACTTAAGTCTCACAGAACAGAATCCGGTTCGCTGTCCGGATGCTTCCAAAGCCGAAGAAATGGCTTGTCTGATAGAAGAAGTAAAGTCAAAAGGAGATACTATCGGGGGAACTGTTTCGTGTGTTATCCAGGGAGTACCTGTAGGATTGGGTGAACCGGCTTTTGGTAAACTGCACGCTGCATTAGGACATGCCATGCTAACTATCAATGCCGCTAAAGGCTTTGAATATGGTGATGGTTTCCATGCAGGTCTATACCGGGGTTCTGAACACAATGATATTTTTTTTAATGATAAGGGTTGCATTAGTACCCGTACGAATCACTCCGGAGGTATACAAGGTGGTATTTCCAACGGTCAGGATATCTATTTTAAAGTTGCCTTTAAATCAGTCGCAACAGTTTTGATGGAACAACCTACTGTAACAGTAGAAGGTAAAGAAACTGTCCTGAAAGCAAGAGGTCGTCATGACCCCTGTGTATTACCCCGGGCCGTACCCATCGTAGAGGCAATGGCTGCTATGACCATTCTGGATTATTATCTTTTGAATCGGGCTTATTATCTAAAGGGGAATAGTTCTGATATTTAGTTGATTATTACTGTGATAAGTGTGTTTTCAAATCTTCCGGCCTATACTGACTTTAAATCCGGAGCAGGTAATTATTACTCATGATGATACGGTTCATTATTTAGTATAGTCATTGCCCGGTAAAGTTGCTCTGTAAATATCAGCCGGATCATCTGGTGAGAAAATGTCATCTTACTCAATGATATTTTCTCTGAAGCAGACTTATATACAGCCTCACTAAATCCATAGGGACCCCCGATAACAAATACAAGCCTTTTCGAAACTGTGTGCATTTTCTTTTCCAGATAAGTAGCAAATTGCACAGAACTAAACTCTTTCCCTTTTTCGTCTAATAAAACGCAATAATCTCCCGGCTGAAGATATTTAAGGATTAATTCACCCTCTTTTTCCTTTTGTTGAGGTGTGGACAAGTTTTTTGTGTTTTTGATATCTGGTATCACTTCCATTTCATAAGGAATATAATGAACTAATCGTTTCTGATACTCCTGGATGGCGTCACTAAAGTAGCTTGCATCTGTTTTTCCTATAACTAATAAACTTATCTTCAT